>NZ_JAZLLZ010000194.1:0-13797 GCF_045598405.1 Sodaliphilus sp. | reverse complement strand
CAGATATTCAGAATGCTCTCAAAATACAAGAAGGTGCGAACAGAGAAGGATGGCCAATGGGAGGATATCACAAAGCTCAAATACATAGAGGAACTAACCACGTTCCTTGATGTATAGGGTCTGAAAAACGGGTTTCTTTATTTAATAACAATTGAGTAACCGTGAGTCATTATTAGGTTCTACCAGCGAACGAAAATCAATTAAAAAATTTACATTTGGGTTTGGAATATGACAAAAATAGTTGTTAATTGAATATATATAATAACTTTTTAACTAACACATTATGTATTTTACACTAGCGTGGAATTCTTTTTTTGAGAATGACATTTTCCCTTGCACCAAGGCTGAGTTGATTGAATATTTAGAACGGTCGGGCGCCCCTATGGCTCTGATTGACAACATTCAAGAACTTGAGGATGACGGCGAGTATATCGAAAGCATCTATGACATTTGGCCCGACATTCCTGTCACCAACGACGACTTCGGTTGGGAAGAAGACGAGTATTGATAATTATTCACATCTAAAAATTCACACACACAATTATGACAAAGTTTATTGAGTGGTTTTTCATTGGCATAGCATTTATATGCTTACCGTTTGCGTTACTGTTTGGCTTTATCGCAGGCCTGGTGTGCAAAGTGCTTGGAATCAAAGAACAAAACTTCACCCGCTATTACGACGGACTGGGTGAACTGACCTCAAAGGCGACAAGCGAGAAAAAATGTAAAATGTGGTCGGGTCGCATCGCCATAGGCCCGTGGCACGATGCGCAACTGCTCGTGAAAGGCAAAGTGCTTGACAACCCCGAGCACCGAAGCATCGTCACCAAGGAGCTCATAATGACGCAGAATAACATTGACAGCATTCTCGATGCGGTGAAGCACGCCCCTTCTTACCTCGATGCCATAGGCCAAGGACTAGACCCCCTCGTGCCACAAGACACTGTGAACGTGGAACTTTGCTTGGGCGAATCTGACTACATAGATCCTTATGTCGCCATTTCATTCAACACCAGCCACAACTTTGTGTGGTTCTCGGTGCAAAATGCCGAGATGACGTTTTTGGACATTAACGACACCGCCGTGTAGGGTTAGAGCGAAAGCACTGTGGCTGCGTTGCGCTGCACCGTCAGGGTGAGTGCGGGGGTGGGGATGGAGAGGGCCTGCGACACTTTTTCTAGCACGGTCTCTATCGCAACAGGCGTGTCGTCGGTCTCCACAAGCAGTCGGTCGAGTGGGGTAGCTTGCAGTGCTGCGGGGTTGAAGTGTGCACCGTAGGAAATGTAGAAACCGGCATCGATGAGCGTGCGAGCCACGTTCTCGTTGCCACGCATGCCGTGGATGATAACGGGCACACCGGCGCCACGACACGCCTTGGCCACTTGCTGCGAGGTGCGCACCATGTGCACGATGACGGGTTTGTGCATCTGCTTGGCAAGGTCGATGTGGGCGGCAAAGTAACGTTGTTGCAGCTCAATGTCCATGCCCTTGACTCCGTCAAGCCCTGTCTCGCCCAGAGCCACCACCTGCGGGTGCGAGGCAGCATCCTCCAGCAACGGGAGCTCACGCGCGGCTTCCTCGGCACTAAACCACGGGTGGATGCCCACGCTGTATAGTTTACCCGCCACAGGGGCAAACTGCGACGGTGCCACGCTGATCACGGCGTCGCACGAGGCTTGCAGGTTATGGGTGTGGATATCGAGCATTGTTAAGGGGGTAAGGGTTTAAAGGTTTAAAGGTTTAAAGGTTTAATTCTTAATGTCTTAAAATCTCTAATCTCTAATCTCTAACACTTCTGGTCACGGCACGGGGTCATATCCGCTGCCGCCCCAGGGGTTGCATCGCAAGATGCGCCACACGGCGAGCAAGAATCCCTTGAAGGGCCCGTGTTTCTTGATAGCCTCTACGGCATACTGGCTGCATGTGGGGGTGAAACGGCACACGGGAGGCGTGAGCGGTGAAATGCAACGCTGGTAGAAGTAGATGGGCTGCAACAGCAACCACGCCAGGGCATGCATCACTATGTTGAACACTCGTTTCATAGGGAGGCTATGTGTTGTTGTGAGTCGCGGGCTATGCGGCGCAGCAGTTCCTGCATTTTCTCCTGGATCTTGGCGTAGTCCATCTTCTCGGTCGATAGGTAGATGAATGCTATGTCTGCGGCAAGGTTGCTCTCCTGTAGCACCGGATAGAGGATATCGCGGTTGAGGCGATAGGCCTCGCGCGTGCGACGACGCAGCAGCACTCGGCCCACGGCGGTGCGTATCTTCTTCTTGGGGATAGTGATGAGGAACTGGGCCGGATGTACCTGACCCTCACGAGGCGCGTGAAAGCGGTACACGGCACGCAACGGGTAGGCGATAGTTGCCTTGCCATCGCCACCGAACAGCATGCCCACAGCAGTGCGGCTGCACAGTTTCTCGTCTTTATATAATCTCAATCCTTGCATAATGCGGTTGCAAAGGTACTAATTTTTTATTACCTTTGCAAAAAACATAAACAACTCCTAAAATGATTGAGAGAAATAAACGCGAAGAGATTATCGCACTGATCAAACGTGAGGTTGTTCCGGCTATCGGATGCACTGAACCCATGGCCGTGTCGCTGTGTGTGGCACGTGCCACCGAAACGCTGGGATGCACACCGGCACGCATCGAGGCGTTGCTGAGCGCTAACATACTGAAAAACGCCATGGGTGTGGGTATTCCCGGCACAGGCATGGTGGGACTGCCCATCGCCATCGCCCTGGGCTGCCTGGTGGGTAAGAGCGCCTACGGCCTGGAAGTGCTGCGCGACGTCACACCTAGCGCCGTGGAGCAGGGCAAGGCCTACATTGCCGAGAAACGCATCTCTATCGGCCTGAAAGAAGGCATCAGCGAGAAACTATATATCGAGGTGAATGTGAGCGACGACGCAGGCCACACCGCCACTGCCGTCATTGCCCACGACCACACCCACTTTGTGAAAGTGGCAAGAGACGGCAATGTGCAGCTCGACAAACCTCTCGCCCATGGCCGTGACGAGGATAACCACGATGAGTGCGACCTCACGCTGCGCATGGTGTATGACTTTGCCACCACATCACCTCTCGAGGAAATTAAGTTCATCAAGGAAGCCCGCCGTCTCAACGAGAACGCTTCGCGCGAGGCACTCAAAGGCAATTACGGCCACGCGCTGGGCAAGACGCTTTCTCGTCCGCTGGGCAAGGGCATCATGGGCGACAGCATCTTCAGCCACATTCTCTCGGCCACCTCGTCGGCATGCGACGCACGCATGGCAGGTGCTCCCATTCCGGTAATGAGCAACTCGGGATCAGGCAACCAGGGCATTTCGTGCACGATGCCCGTGGTGGTATTTGCCGAGGAAAACCACAACACCAACGAGGAACTGGTGCGCGCCCTCATACTCTCACACCTCACCGCAATCTACATCAAGCAGTCGCTAGGCAAGCTCTCGGCGCTGTGCGGATGCGTTGTGGCATCGACAGGTGCCTCGTGCGGCATCACCTATCTCATGGGCGGAAACTACGACCAGGTGTCATATAGCGTGAAAAACATGGTTGCCAACCTTGCCGGCATGGTGTGCGACGGTGCCAAGCCGTCGTGCGCGCTCAAAGTGACCAGCGGAGTATCTACCGCAGTGCTCTCGGCAATGCTCGCCATCCAGAACCGTCATGTGACATCGGCCGAGGGTCTCATTGAGGACGACGTGGACCGCTGCATTCACAACCTCACCCGCGTGGGCTCCGACGGCATGAACGAGACCGACCGCATGGTGCTCGACATCATGACCCACAAGGCGTGAAAGTTTAGCCCGAAACGGCGGCAATCGCAGCAACCAGGGCATTGAGCTGGTGGCACTGCTCGCGTGCCGGAGTGAGATAGTTGCGTTTCATCACCGCAAAAATAGGGGTATTTACATCAATACTTACTTGAAACGTAGGCTTCGTAGAGGGCGACGGCGCCTAGGTGCCAGTATTTTGTTTCTTCTTGGGCGAGAGAGGTGTAGGTTGGAGATGCGTAGAAACGCCTCATCGCTTCGTAGATGGGGCAATTTTCGTTGTCGGCAATTATTGCGGCAACGTTTGCTATTTTACCAGGCAGAAAAAGGTAAAGATTGTTTTGAGTTACTTCAAGGTTCATAGTTCTATGGGGATTGCTTTGATAAAACTAAGTTCTTTTAATGCTGCTTCAGTGTGCAGTAGCAACTGATCTACAAGTTTATATACCTTGAGTTCGCGAATGAGTTCTTCTTTATTCAACACACCGCTCTCATATAAAGCAAATGCTGCATAAACCCTGTCGTTGGCTACCGGCCCATACACAAAGTCGTAATCATGCGTAAATCCGCGATAATTGCGGTTGTTGTCAACGAAATCAATCCATTCTTCCGTTGGACTATCAAACCACAATGTGTGTGCATTGTGAACCTTATCTATGTCTATTTCATAAACGTTGACATAACCAATGGTTGCTTTTCCCTTGTGTCGCATTACCCAACTTTTAGCCTGCTCCATATCGGTGGTGGTATAAAAACCTGCACCGTAATCTAGTGTGCGGTTAGGCTTGCGAATCTCAGGGAATTCAACAACTTCTAAACTACCATGATAAACTTTCATAGTTCATTCCTCCTCTCTAGATATTCATCGATTTCTTCGATAATCCATTGATGGCTTTGAGTGTGCAATACTTCAAAGTTATCGGTCAAATATGCAGCAAGACCTGTGGCAAAGAACATCTCAGCCACATCTGTTCCGCTCATGCCTTTTGCCTGCTTGTATTGCTCAATGCAGAAGGCAAGGAAAAATGATTTGTCTTTGGTTTCCTTCAACATTACACTATCTTTTTCAAATGCAAATATAATACTAATTTTTCAAATAGAGCACAACTATATAGAAATAAAGCAGCCGGTGCGGTTGTGGTGCATCGGCTGCTTTGGATGAAGGGTTGTTACTATAAATTAATCTATTGTTACTATGACTAATCTATCAATTACTATATAATCGACATTGCGGGCAGGTTATTTAACGACTTTCTGGCCCATTGTGTTGTAGCGTTTGTCGCCCTTCACAATGATTACCTGGCCGTTTTCAATGGTCTTGTAAGCCTTGTCGCTGCTAACATTGAGGTCGCCAATGCTAGTCACGCTGGTCACGCTCACGGTGAGACGCAGGTACTGGCTCTTGCCCTTCTGGGTAACCTTGACAACAACAGTGCGCTCAACGTCGGCCTCGGTAGCATTGATGTTGAGGTTGTTGCCGTCGATAGTGAACTCAATGGGTTCGTCTTCAAGAACATTGATGCTCGACTGGGGTTCACCCTGGTTCTCAATCTCATAAGCGATAGTCGAACCGTCGTTATCAAGTTCGAAGTACTCGGTGAGGTCAAGCGTGCTCTCGCCCACAGTCATGTCGTGCGAAGCAGTGATCTCGTCGCGAGTGCCATTGAAGTCGTCCATAGCGAAGTAAGCAGGAGTGTTGAGGCCCCATTGGCTATTGTCGCTGCCGCTCATGGTGAAGTGGATGCTCTTAACCTTACCCAGGCTGCTGAGGTCCATCCACTGCCATGTGTCGAGTGCGTAGTGATCGAGAGCGTTCTCGCTGCGGTAGTCGGCGAGGTAGAAGTCCACGGTCTTGCTTGTGCCGTCGGCAGCCTTGCCTGTGGCAGTCACCATGAACCATGAGCCCTTCTTGAACGGCTGGCTGAAACCGTCGCCGTGCAGGATGCTGTTCATCGCATAAGCATTGTTGCTGATGTACATACCCTTGATGACATCGCCGTCAACGCTGTTGGTGACATCGATGCTGTAAACGCCATAAGGATAAGCGATGCAATATCCCTCGCTGTCACGACCGCCACCCATAGAGGTGTTGTACTGGTCGTTGAGGCTGGCAAATGTGCTGGCTGTCTTGTTGGCAAACGCGAAGCCGTTCCAGTAGGTAGTAGAGGGACCATAAGAACCGCCGAAGCCGTGGAAGCCGTAAGAACCGCTGTAAAGCACGTCGTCATCGACGGGGATAATGGCTGTCTCCTCGGGCAGATAGTAGTCGTCGAATGTAGCGGTCACTGCCTCGCCATGAACGATGACAGCAGTCTTGCCCTCAACGGTCTGGCCGTCGGCACTGGTAACCTTAACGAAGTAAGCACGGGTGTAGTCGGGAGTAACCTCGGCCATCTCGGCGTCGCCCACGATATTGTTCATCTGGTCGCGCCATTCCCATGTGTAGGGCTGGTCGCCACCTTCAACCATTGCATATACCGAACCTGTCTCGCCGGCGTTGATAGTGCCGCTGATGGGCTCGATGTAGAGCACGAGTGGCTCGATGTGACGCAGGGTAGTGAATGCCTCGGTCTCCACGATGTCGCTCTTCACGCCTAGTGCGCTCTTTACCATGAGGAAGGCCTTGTAGGTAGTGCTGGGAGTGAGGTCACTGAATGTGCTCTCGGCATCGGTGCCGGCTGTGTAGTCAACCGGGGTGACTGCGAGCATATCGTCCACGCTGGGAGCCGCAGCAGGAGCTGCGTTAGCCTCGCCTGCGGGCTGAGCCACAACCTTGGCGTAGAGCTTGCCGCCCACGCTCCAGTTGCTCTTAACAACTGCACTATTCTCGGTGATGCCGCTCACTGTGGGATAACCCTCGGCAATCTCGGGCTTCTCCTCAACAACCTCGGCAAACTCGTATGCACCCACAGTGGGAACCTGGGCACGTGTCTTGCCGTCGGCGTCGGTGTCCACATAGCTGATTGCGGTACCGTTAACCAGGGTACCTGCGCTCATGAGGTGGAGGTCGGTCTCGCTCAGGAATTCAGCCTGCTCAACCCAGTTGTTCTGGGCCTTGTCGTGGCTGTTGAGAGCGTCGATTGTGGCAGCATAGTCCTTAACGATAGTACCGCTTGCCACATACCATGCATTATTCTCAATAACAGCCTTGCTCATGAACTCGTCGCTGTAGAAGAGCGCGCCCATGCCGCTTGTGCTGGTGTTCTGGAAAATGTTGTTAGCGATAAGCATGTGTTCCCACTTGCTTGTGCTGCCGCCGTTGTAGAATGTGTAGCCGTTGGTTCCAGCCACGCTCACGGTGTTGTAAACAAACTCGATGTTGTTGCAGTCGCTGTTGATCTGCGCACCGGCAGTACTGTTGGTGGGTGATGCTGTGATTGCAACCACATTGTTGTAAACGCGTGCGGGAGCGTTAGCGTCGCCTTCGCTTTCCTGGCGCAGGTAGATACCGTTGCTGTAAGCGTTGTGGCTGTTGACGATAACGTTGTTGCGAACCACAAACTGACCCTTGTTGCGATAGATGTCGATACCGCTGTAACTGGTCTTCTGCGTAACGCTCTGGGTGATGATGTTGTTCTCAACGGTAGCACCGATTTCGTCCATTACATATACACCCTTAGAACCGGCGTTGGTGACAGTATTGCCACGAACCACGAGGCCTGTCTCGCGCATGTTGGCCACGAGGCCGTAGGCACCCGCATAGACGCCGATGTAACCGCCCGAGAGGAGGTTGTTCTCAATAGTCACGTTGTTGTTGACGTTGCCGTTAGCCTTGGTGCACTCGCCCTTCACGAGGTTCATGCCGCTGTAACCGCTCAGTATGGGATCGGCCTTCACAACGCAGTTGCGCAGTGTGAAGTTACCGCTCTTGTTGAAGTAGTGAACAGCGTGAGGATAACTCTGGCTTGCGGGAACGAAACTCATTGCCTCGAATGTGACATAGGGGGTAGCATTAACGAATACCATACCCTGCTTAACATCGCTGCCCTCAACGGTGATGCTGCCCACATTGCCCGAACCTGTAACGACCACTGCGTCGCGGTTACCGCTCTTGCCAGCGAAGGTGACGGTGTGGTTAGCGTTAGTGCCGGGGATAGAGTTGAGCACGATGTTCTCGGCATATGTGCCGTCCTCAACCTCGAAGCGCACATTGCCCTCAACGCCCACGCTCATTGCAGCCACTGCGGCAGCAAATGTAGCATAGTCGGCATTGTCACTCTTACCGATGGTGTAAGTGCCCTTGAAACCAGCCTTGATGTTGCGTGTGATGGCGGGAGCAGTGACAGTTGTGGTGTCGGTGCAGCCGTCCAGGCTCACGAGCTGTGCAGCAACGGCGTTGCCCGCAGCAGCGTTCTCGTCGATGTCATATGCAAGCCACAGGTAGTAAGTGCCGCGCTTGGTGATTTCGACGGGAGACTCGGCAGTGAAGGTGAGTTCTTCGCCCACGGTTGCGGTCTCGGCCACGAGATTGTCGGTAGTGAAGTCGGCAACGTTGCCCGAGAAGTAGAGGCGTGCAGCCTTGATGTCGCTCAGGGCGGTAGTGCCGGTGGTGTTGAACTTGATGTTGTTGAGTTCAACCTTCTGGTTGTCGTTCACGACGTCAACCTTTACCTTGGCTATGGGTTCGTTGATAGAACCGCGCACGATGTCGCCGGTCTTAGCGCTCGATGCCTCAACGGTCTCAACAGCAAGGGGCTTGTACTCGTGCAGACGCACGTCGATTTCCCAACCAGCAGTCACGCTTGCATAGCTTGCTGTGCTGGTGTTGAAGGTGACGGTGAGTGAGCCGTCCTCGGCCTCTGAGATCACGTTCTGGGGACCGTAGGTAGCATAGTAAGTAGTGGCTGTGCCCACGCGGTTTGCCTCGTCGGTAGTGCGGCCGTTGAACAGGCCGAACTTGTTGTATGAGCTTGAACCGGTAGCAAAACTCTTTGAGTCGATAACGATACCGCAGTTCTCCTTGCCGGGAACGAATGTGACGGTGCCGTTGAAGCCCTTGGTGAAGTTCTCGGCGGGACCGCCGTTGTCATAGAACATGATGGGGTTGACCACTGTAACCACATTAGTGCCTTCTTGCATGATGTACATGCTCTTGGTGGTGCGGCTGCCCTCGGGATCACCATTCTCCACTGCTATGGCGTTGCCCTCGGCATCGGTGAGCGATACGAGACGAGCGTCAACCGCGAGTTCGGGCTGAGCGTCGTTCTTGATGTCAACCTTTACCCAGAAGTGGTTGCTGCCGTCGGCAAGAACCTTCTCGCCGGCTACGGTAACCTGCTGTGATGTCACGTCGGCAGTGCCAAATTCAACTGCCTCGTCGGTAGTGGCCTTGTCGCCGCTGTAAAGGACAGTCACCTTGCTCACTGCCTCATAGTTGTCTTTGAGATCGAGCGTGATGCCCTTTATGGTCTTCAAGGTGAGAGTACCCTCGGTCACCACGTTGAAGTCGATGAGGTCGGCTCCGGTAGCGCCTGTAGAGATGATTTCGCTGCTGGTCTGGTTCACGGTTACTTCCTTAACCTCCATGTCGTGGTTAACGAAGGGACGAACCGACGCCTCAAAACCTGTGCCAGCATAGTAGCTGCTGGTGGTGTTGGGGTTGAAGACGATAGTCATAGCGCCATTGGCGGCGGTTGAACGCAGGATGCGGCCGGGACCAACCTTCTGCTGCGATGCGTCGTTGAGTTCCCACAGCAGGTTGTCGGCAGCAGTCGTTTCACCGCTGTAAACCTTGAACACGGCCTTTGTGCCATAGCTTGAACTTGCGTAATAAACGTCAAACTTTGAGAAGTCGAGTTCGATAACACTGTTCTCAACAGTGGGAACAAATGTTACCTGATGAACTGCGTTTACATAGTCATAATAAGTGGGGTTGTAAGGCGACTTGGTGTCGGTGAGCGTCCACTCGTCATGGATGTTGTGGCTGTGGCTGCCTTGAGTCATGCGGCACACGTTGGTGACATCAACCTGTGAGGTCACGGGGGACTCGGGAGTGCGAGCCTCGCCTGCAACGGTTGCACCAGTGAGTGTCACCTTGATGATGTCGTCGTTGCTTGCGCCCTCGGCAACATCGGCGAGCACTGCAAAGTAGTTATGACCCTCAACGAGTGTATATTCACCATTGACGGTCATCGATGCAGCTGCATCGGCCTGGCCAAAGAGGTCACTAGTCTTTACCTCGGGTTTCTCGCCCAGTGCATATACCTTTATGCCTGCAAGTGCCTCGGCGGGCATACTCTCGCTAGCGAAAGTGAATTGAGAGAGTGAGAGGGGGTTAGACTGGTTGTCGGTAACAACGTCCACGATGAGCATGTGCACGTCGGTCTGTCCGGCAGCAACATCACTCACGCCGCAGTTGCCAGCGTTGATGGCCTTGAATGTCATGTCACCGGGCAGGAACTGGCTCACGATGGCCTCCCAGCCGTCGGCAGGAACGCCTGTGGTGCTCTTGAGGGTGATGGTCATCGAACCGTCCTCGGCAGTGCTCTTCACCGCTTTGGCATCCTTGAGGAGCGTGGTGATGAGGTTTGCCTCGTCAGCCTCACGGCCGTTGTAGAAGTTGAAAATGTCGTTGTAACCTACTGTTGATGTGTTGAAGATAGCAAGTTTGCTAAAATCTACCTTGATGGCATTGCCAGCGGTAGCGGGAACAAAGGTAACAGAACCTTCAAATTTCTCGCCTATCTTGCCGTCTTTGCCGCCGTCGTCGTAGAAATTGATGTCATCGCCCACGGTATATACCTTGTGGTCTTTCTGCATGAGCACGGTGTTGGCGATTGCCAGTTCCTGTGCAGTGGCAGCAGTGAGCGTGCGAGCCTCGCCAGCAACTGTCAGTGCTGTCACTTCAAGTGAGGGTATTGAGCCAGATGCATCGGGGAGCACATTAGCTATTACCCAGTAGTCGTTGTTGCCGCTTTTGAGGGCTACATTAGTTGCTGTGAGCGCGTCGCCCAGTGTGGCAGCAGTAGCGAGCAAGTTGTCATCGGTGAACTTGTCGCCCTTGTAGAGACGCACATTCTCCACCTGAGCCTCACCTGCCAAAGCAGCTGTGCTGATGGTGAGATTGTTGAGCGTCAAGGGGTTCTTGCCGCCATCGGTAACCACGCGAGCACCGAAGACGGGCTGATCGTTGCCGCCGCGGTAAATACCGCTCTTGCCGTCGAGTGCAGTGGCCGACACATACTCCATGTCCTTGGGCGAAAGGCTGGTCACTGTGATTTCCCAACCAGTCTGACCATTGGCACTACCCGAGTGGAAACCAAACGACAGCTTGCCGTCAGCCGACTCTGATGTGTACTCCAATCCCACATTACCCTTGGTGAGCTTGTGCTTCCACCCTGCGGGAAGATACCTTGACTGATCTACACCGTCGCTCACACCGCTGCGTATCGCCTCGATGGCTCCGTTATAGACACACAAATAATTGCCACCGTCAAGGTCAATGCTCTTGACAGTGATTTGAATCAGTTCACCTTCATTCTTGGGTGCGAACACCACGCCAGCATCACGATAGCCGGGAATGGTCTTGCCATCGGCAACGCACTTGAAGGTGATTGATCCATCGACAGTGTACTCCTCGAGTCCGTCGCTTGTCTTCAAGTAGAAGACACCGTCGGTGCTGCTCCAGGCTTTCTTGATAACTGCCGAAGCCGTGCTGCTGCCCAGCATGATGAGCAACAACAGGGTTAGATACAATTTTACTTGCCTCATGTTATTTTGAATTTAGTTAATAAATTAGTTAAAATTCAACACAACAAGGCATTTCGCGGGCATAGTGCCGGCTGGCGCACAAATGGATGCAACACACGCCACCTGCGGGGCGCACGAGCACTCACTTAAATGGGGAGTCAACATGTGTGTTTCGGCTCTAATTCCACGAAAGCCAAAATCTAAACATGACGCGGTAGGTCTTCTGACTTATCCCTTGCTATCTTGCTCACCTTCCCAGGGCCGTAGCCCCAGTGGTTACTTGAACAAGGTGCTAACCAGGCGGTTAGCGGGGAAACACAGCAGCGGGTTCTGTTCAGGATTCTCACCTGATTCCCTTTTTAAGCCGTCAGCGGAGCGAACGCCCATAACGGCCACCATGTCAATCTGCGTGCAAAGTTACAACAAATTTAATTACTGTTCAACTTTATTTTATTTTTTTCTTGCAAGTTTATTCACTTTAGGTGGAGTAGGGTAGTTGATAAAACACACGTATAGTATCTTCATAAATATATATATAAGATTCCGCTACAAAAAGTAGCATTCAAGTTAGACATTTCTGCTTCATCGAGAGTCAATCCCGAGTCGGCAGGTTAATTTGGGGTGATGCAAGATTTTCCATTTCGGATGGTCAAAGCATCGTATATGAGCTCTTACGAGCGATTATATGCCCAATACATGGGTCTTTTATAGGTCCAAAGCGCTCTTTGAAACATTTTACGCAATCTGGAGAGACATTTCGATGTCATAGAGGAAAAGTCGGCGCATGTTGATCCATGCGCAGCGGGCTATTGCCTGGAGCGTATGCTTGATCAATCCTCTGTAACGTGTCTTGTTGTTCCTCGTGTGGAAGCAGTACTGGAAGATGCTTGCCTCGACGTTGTTCCTCTTCTTGCGTTCGTCCCACGGAATGGATTCTGTCTGACGTCTGGCCTTGGAGCGTTCGGCACTTGCCTTGTCAAAGTATCGGTAAGTATCCTTGCCTTCCTTTGTCTTGACGGGTATCTTCCATTTGTCGTCATTCACCTTGATGGCGGTCATCACCTCTGCCGTCTGTTTATCGGTAACTTGAAGCGTTCCGTCCTCCTGCAGGTCAAGGTCGAAGCGTGAGGGCTTGCCCTGGATTCCGTTGGCAATGAAGTCAAAGCCATTCTCCTTGTCTGCTGCGAGTTCACGGTTGTCCTTGCTCTGGTAGGCTCCGTCGGCATGCAACTTGTCCACCTTGTTGCCTGTGACCTCTTTGGTCTTCTTGACTGCATCCTTGACAAAGCCGTTGTCCGCTTTGTTGGCAGGCTCTACCTGTACGTCGGTAATGAGGTTAGGCTTGCTTTCCTCGTCGCAGGTCTCTGTGATGTTGACCGCAAAGCCCTTCACCTTCTTGCCTCCCTTACTGCGGTAAGCGGCATCGGTGTCGTTTGGGTTCTGCACGCTGTCCGAGGTGATGAGTTTCTTGTCACGTACGGTGATGGTTCCGTCTTCGGCTACATCATACTGCTCGTGGAACACACGTCTGAGCAATGCGAGTTCTGTCTCGGCATGGACTTTGAGTATGTGGCTAATGACGATGCCGAGGTCAAGCAGACGCTTGCCCAGTGTCTCGCTGTCTGAGCGATATACGGTCTTCGAAGCTTCTTCATCAAGGAAATCCTCAGCCTTCAGGCGCACAAGTTGGTCAGCGATACGTGGTGCAACGCTCTTGTCAACGCTCTTGAGCAAAGTCCTGTGGATAATCTCATAACGTGAGTACCATGCGATGTTGCTGCTGATGAGCTTGCTGTCCATGCGTACGGTCTTGCCAGACACCTTGTATGCCTTGCACTGTGCGGCAGTCAGCTTCTGGAAGCACTTCTCATACAGGTTTTCATGTTCCTCGCTCGTTTCCTCGTAATTACAAATCAGCTCACGCAGATGGTAGTAGGAGGATATTGCAGGACACTGGTCATCGATATTGAAAAGTCCCAGTGCTGCACGCCAGAGGAGATTGAAACGGCAGTTCTCATACAGGGTTTCGTCTGAACAGCCAGCCCCTTCCTTCAGTATACTCATTGCTACGAGCTGACGGATGGCTTTCGTCGGGCATCCCATCTTCTCGTCAAAGAGTGGACGGAACACCTCCTCATCGATGTTGCTGGTGACATTGCGGTAGAACTGCATGTGCCAACCATTCTCATTGTCATACTGCTTACTCTCACGCTTGCACATCAAAGATGATGCTGTCGTGAACAGTCCGAGTTGCTTATTTGTAGTCGATTTCTTGAACATGTCTATGTGCTTGATTTTCTATACAAATATACGCATTTTTCTCCAGAT
>NZ_JAZLLZ010000193.1:0-22566 GCF_045598405.1 Sodaliphilus sp. | reverse complement strand
ATTTAACTGAATAAGAAATTATTCTAATTATTTTAATTTCTTTCAGTTATTATTAAATCAGTGTTATCAGTGAGATCTGCGCGGGGATATTACCCAAAATACCATTGCTGAATAGTAACATTAGGACTCACTTCAACACGTCCTCCATTACCAGAAAATTGTTTATGTTTTGCTATTCTGTTGCAAAATTAAGACCGAAATAGCGTTGCATAGGAAAAAATAGGTGTTCGTTGTGTGAACACCTATGATTGTTGTATGAAACTCGTTTTGTCAGCTTATCTGCGACCAGTTAACCTGTTTGTTGAACAGTTCATGGATTTGTCGGTCCATGAGTTGTCCCTCTGGGGAGGATAGGGTGGGGTCGTTGCGCAGCACGTCCTCGGCATCATCGCGAGCCATTTGGAGTATCTGGCCGTCCTGAGCTAGATTTGCAACCTTGAGGTTGAATGCGATGCCGCTCTGCTGGGTTCCCTCCATGTCGCCGGGGCCGCGCAGTTTCATGTCTTCCTCGGCCACGACAAATCCGTCGTTGGTCGATGTCATCACCTCAAGGCGGTGACGCGTTTCGCGGCTCAGTTCATGCTTGGTCATCAATACGCAGAACGACTGGTCGGCTCCGCGTCCCACACGTCCGCGCAACTGATGCAACTGCGACAGGCCGAATCGCTCGGCGTTCTCTATCACCATGATGCTCGCGTTAGGCACGTTGACGCCTACCTCAATTACTGTGGTGGCAACGAGGATGTGCGACTTGTGACTGGCAAATAGCTCCATCTGGTGGTCCTTCTCGGCTGGCTTCATGCGGCCATGCACGTAGGCCACATTGTAGTGGGGGAATGTTTCCTTGATGAGCTCATAACCTTCTTCGAGTGCCAGCAGGTCGAGTTTCTCGTTCTCCTCGATGAGGGGATACACGATGTAGGCCTGGCGTCCCTTGCGCAGTTCCTGACCCACGAAGTGATACATCCACTCGCGGTCCTTGTCATAACGCATGATGGTGGTCACTGGCTTGCGTCCGGGAGGAAGTTGGTCGATTACCGATACATCAAGGTCGCCATACACGGTCATTGCCAGCGTGCGAGGAATGGGGGTTGCCGTCATCACAAGCACGTGGGGAGGGGTGGTGTTCTTCTTCCACAACTTGGCACGCTGGGCCACGCCGAAGCGATGCTGCTCGTCGATGACCGCCATGCCCAGGTTGCGGAACTGGACGGTGTCCTCAATCAGGGCGTGTGTGCCCACGAGGATGTTGAGCTCGCCCGAGAGCAGCTGCTGGTGTATCGTGTCGCGCTCGCGCTTGCGCGTGCTGCCCGTGAGCAATGCCACGTTGAGCCCGATGCGCGACGCAAGGGCGTTGATGGTCTCGAAGTGTTGTGTGGCAAGAATCTCGGTGGGTGCCATGATGCATGCCTGGAAACCGTTGTCGATGGCTATGAGCATGGTCATCAGCGCCACGATGGTCTTGCCGCTGCCCACGTCGCCTTGCAGCAGACGGTTCATCTGCTTGCCCGATCCCATGTCCTGGCGTATCTCGCGGATCACGCGCTTCTGGGCGTCGGTGAGGGGGAACTCGAGCACGTGGTTGTAGAAACTGTGGAAATTCTCGCCCACGCGAGAGAACACAAATCCCGCTCGTTTCTCGCTGCTTCCCTTGATGTAGCGCAGGATGTTGAGTTCAAGGTAGAACAATTCCTCATATTTGAGACGCAGCTGCGCGCGCTGCATTGCTTGTATGCTGCCCGGCAGGTGTATGTTGATGAGTGCCTCGTTGAGAGGCATGAGTCGTCGTGATGCTATGATGGACTGCGGCAGGGTCTCGCCTATGCGTTGCACGGCAGGAGTGTTGAGCAGGTTCTTTACTATCTTCTGCAACACGCGGCTCGATACCTGGCGGTTGCGCAGCTTGTCGGTGAGGTTATACACGCCCATGAGTCCTTGCGGGGCTGTCTCGGGCTTGAACACGTCCACCTCGGGATGGGCAATGCTGTAGTGGTGGCCAAATGGCGCTGGCTTGCCGAAGATGAGGTATTCCACACCCGTCTTGAGGCTCTCGCGAATGGATTTCACGCGGTTGAACCACACGCACTCAATGGTGCCGGTGCCGTCGGTGAACAGCGCTTGCAACCGCTTGCGTGCTCCCTCGCCTGCCTGGGTGAAGGTGATGAAACGCCCACGCAGCTGGATATAGGGCATCTCGCCGTCGATCTCGCTGATGCGGTGCACCTTGCTGCGGTCAATGTAACGGAATGGGTAGTAGTGCAGCAGGTCGTGGAACGTGTGCAGGTCAAGTTCCTTGGCTAGCATCTCGGCGCGTTTCGGTCCCACGCCAGTGAGATACTGTAGATCCATTCGCTTCAGGTCATTATTCATCGTTCATGAGCCTTTCGGCTACTATAAGGTCAACGGGATGTGTTATCTTGATGTTTGATGGCTGTCCTTCGATTAAGGTCACTTTGTGGCCTGCCGCTTCTACGACCGAGGCATCGTCGGTGAACAGCGGTGAGAAGTCCACGTCGTAGGCACCCGTGAGCAGCGATGCCTCGAATGTCTGCGGCGTCTGCACAGCACGCAGGTCGCTGCGCAGCAGCTGGTGAGAGTTGCCGTCGGGGTCAACCATGCGTATGCTGTCGCTGGGCATGATGGCTGGGATAGCGCTGCCGCATGCGAGCGCGGTGTCGTAAGTGTTCTCGATGAGTGCTGTGCTCACCAGCGGGCGCACGCCGTCGTGCACGGCCACAGCGTCGCCCTCGCGTAGCGATAGCGTGGCAAGGCCGTTGCGCACGCTTTCAAATCTTGACGCCCCGCCTGTGGCCACTGCGTGTGGCGTGACGAAACGGTATTCGGTGCACAGGTCGCTCCACAGGCCATGGTGGGCCTGGGGCAGCACCAGTGTGATAGTTGCTCCGGCAGCGGCAAACTTGTCGATGGTGTGCATGAGCACGGGGCGGCCGCACAGCAGCTGAAACTGCTTGGGCACCTCGCCACCGAAGCGTGAGCCGCTTCCGCCTGCCACTATGATTGCATATTTTGTCATGAGTGATTAAAGATTAAAGATTAAAGATTAAAGATTAGAGATTAGAGTCGGGGTTTCACGCATGATACCTTGTCGGCCTTGACCTGGACACCCATCTGCACGGGGGCATATCCTTGCTTCTCTACCGTGATGGTGTAGTTGCCCGGCTTGAGGTCGAAGAAACTGAAGAAACCGTTGTACTCGCCATCGGTGCGATAGGCGCGCACTCTCACGCCGCGACTGTCGTTCAGGTAAACCATGGCGCCGTTGACGGGACGCAGCTCGTCATCGCTTCCTTTCACCCCGTGGTAGAGCTGATGCTCAAACTTCTCGCTGGCGCTGCGCACGTCGCCCACGATGTGCCCCGCCTTGTCGGGTTTTCCGCCAAACCACGCATTGATGGCGCGGTAGTAGCGCAAGGCCTCATAGCGGCAGTAGTCGCGGTTGAGCAGACGCTGGCGCTCGGGCTGGTAGCTGTGAAACGAGCCCTCGGCGAGGAAGCTGGGCACTCGGTGCTTGAGCACGCCCAGGTAACCTTTATAACCCAGGGCGTTGGCATCGCCCGGAGGTGTCGCTCCCATCCACGTGAGGTCGCCGGTGATGAAAGGGTTCTCGGGGCTCGAGCTAGTCCACACGGTGAGCGGGTTGTCCCACACGATGGGGTAGGCCTGCTGGGCACGCTCGATGCTACCCTTGGCATAGTCGTCGCCCGTCTCGCCGCGATACACGAGCGTGAGGTAGTTGCACAACTTGCCGTCGTCGCCGCCGGTGGCATTGCTGTGGATGGAGATGAAATAGTCGGGATTGATAGAGTCGACATTCATTGCTATGGTTTGCAGCGTGGTGATTTGCTGCGCTCCGTTCTCGTCGCTCCACGTCTCGGGACGGTCGAGGGCTGTCGCGTTCTTCTGCCCTGCGGTCACATATCCGTTGCGGGTGCGCGACATCACCACTCGCGCGCCGGCTTTCTCCAGGCGTGCACGCAGTTCCTGGCCTTTCCACAGGTTGGTCTTCGTCTCAAAGAAACCGAGGGTGTCCATCACCTCGTGGTTGATGGTGGCGATGGGGCGGTCGTTAGCGGTCCATCCGCCGTGGCCGGGGTTGACATATATTACCTTGCCTTTGAGCCCTCCGGCAGCCATACTGCCTGCTGCGGTGAGAGCAATGAGTAGTGTTGCTGTCAGTTTCATGCTTAGTACACTTGCTTAATAGGTCTTTGGCGGGAGTGCATACTCAAGGTCATTGGGCTCGGGGCGTGAGTAGTCACGGCCGCCATGCACGATGCCGTCCTCGGTGTAATTGATTTCCTTCACGAGCTTGCCGCCAGAGTAGGTCAGCTTTGAGTATTCGCCCATCATCTTGCCGTTCTTGTCCTGGAATTTAATCGCCTTGAACACGGCCTCGGCCTTGTCGCGCACCACTTTGTCGTTGCTAGCAGTGCTGTCGTCGGTATAGGTCATGATGGTCTTCTCCTTCCCCGAGGCATATTCCACTTGGATAATCCATCGGTCGCGGCTGGTGTCTTCTTTGTCCAGGTCGCCGTCGGGATAATCATTGACATTGAGCTCGGCTGCCAACTCCGAGAGAGGAGCGACGGGTGCCGAATCCACAGTGTAGTTCCAACCCGTGCTGCTGCCCATGTCGCGGGTGTAGAACGAGCCGTGGCTATACTGGCTGTCATAGGAGAAGAAATAAACCTCGCTCACGCCGTCCTTATACAGTTCATAACGGAATGACTTGATGGTCTCGGAAGTCGCCTTTGATTTGCTGGCAGTCATAGTCTTATTGGTTTTCTTGTGATGTTTTCCCTTGACGGGAGTTGCCGATGTGCAGCATATCAATGTTGCCACTGCGAGGCACAGTGCTGCGAGTATTGAATGAAATCTGTTCATAGTGTTATTGTTGATTATCAAGCCCAGAGATTATAACAGATAATCGAGGACTTGACCTAATTGCTGTATTAAATGCAAAGGTAGTGAATTATTGCAATAATAGCAACTCTATCACACAAAAAATAAGAAGGAATATCTTCGTCAGATATTCCTTCTTAGGCTCAATAGTACAATTCTTAAGGTAAAAAAGATTGTTTAGGTTTATGGCGCAAAGTTAAGTCCTTTTTTTTAATTATGCAAGCGATTGCATAATTTTTTTTGTATTTTTTTCGTAACCGAGGCAACCTAGTAACTATTCAGCAATGGAACTCCCCGCGCGTATCTCACTGAACTCACTGATTTTTTCATTGAATATATATATTGTGCATTTTTTAGACCTCAGGGAGGTCGTAACTTTGGTTAACCGCTGGTCGCAGACCTGCGGGGAGTGAAAGTGGTGGAGGGTGAAGTGTAAAAAATCAACTTTAGCTTTTATAGCAATTTTTGCTAATTTTTTTGTCCGGCAGGACAATACCTGAATAACCCCCACCGCCGAACGTAGTGGCGGTGGGGGTATAGTATCAACAAACAGATGCGTCCAGTAGGACGCTAATCGGAGCAAATGGGTGAAATTCAGATGGTTCCATATGCTGAAGTTGATTTACTTACCTAGCATGAATGATATCACCACGTTGGAGTCGCTCACATCTACCTGCCCTGAGCCGTTGACATCGGCATCTTTGACGGTTTCCTCGTCGCCACCGCGCAGGATTATGTTGATAAGCATGTTTGCGTCACCTATGTCGATGGTGTCGTCGCCATTAATGTCGTTTATCATGCGTCTGAAGCTTCCCCAGCCGTTTGCCGCTTTGTAGCTCTGGGCCGAGCCGCGGGGCACGATGAGCCACTTGGTGTTTTGAATTTCTAGTCCGAAGGGGTTATTGTCAAGATTGGTGGCATCCTTGCGCATTGAGTAGATATAGTGGATTTGGGAGCAATTATAAAAAGCCATGTGGCCTATCATTGTGAGCGACTCGGGAATCATGATGTCGCCATAGGCTTCCTTGCAGTTAGAGAACGCGTATGCGCCTATGTATTCGATGGCAGGGGGCAATGCTATACTTTGCATCTGAGCGCAGGAATAGTAGGCATAGTCGCCGATTCTCTTTACCGACTCGGGCATGCTGAAATTTTTGAGCGAGTCCTGGTTGTAAACGAGATGGTTGGGAATAGACTCCACTTTGTCGCCCAGGTTGAGCTCATACAGGTGGGTGTCGTCAAACCAGCGGTAGTTGCCCGAGGCGGGTCCCTCGCAGTTGACGGCGTTGAAGTTCACCACGCGCAGGTTCTCGCAGTAGTTAAACGGATAGCGGCCCATCGACTTCACGTTCTCGGGGATTGTGATGCAATGGAGCTTTCTCTGCTTGTAGAGGAATGCGTTGGGGATGTATTCCACCTTGTCGCCTATGTTCATCTCCTCGATGGGCGAGCCATAAAATATGGCATTGCCTTGCGATATCGGGGTAGTGCAGTTCACAGCGTTGAAGTTCACCGTCTTGAGCGAGGCACAGTTAGCAAAGGCGTTTGCGTCGATAGATGTTATTCGCTCGTCGATGGTGACGCTTGTGATGCTGTTGCACCCATCGAATGCGTTTGCACCGATGGCGGTGATGCTTGCTGGCAGGTCAACGCCCTTGATGCCCTCTTGCTCAAACATGAAATAGGCGGGCACGGTGCTCACCTTGCTGCCCAGCGTGTAGCTCGACAGCGGTGAACCCTTGAACCACTGGTAACTGGGCGACTTGGGCTGCGTGCAGTTTGTCGCATTATAAGTGACGTGTTTCAAATCAGCACAGTTGCCGAATGCGTTGTACCCTATGCTTGCGATGCCCTCGGGGATAGTGATTGACTTCAAACCAGTCTTGTTGAAGGCATATTTGCCGATAGTCGTCAGCGATGCAGGGAGTTCTATTGACTGTAGTCCCCCGCACTCGTCAAACGCATGGTCGCCTATCTCCTTGAGCGAGGTCGAAAAGTTTACAGTGGTGAGTGTGGCTATGCCCGTCATTACGTATTCGGGCAAGGTGACTACATTGCTGCCGATGTTGACCTCGGTGATGGGCATGCTGCGGAAGGGACTCAGTGTGGACTGAGAAACGCATGCAGTGGCGTTGTAGTTCAGTTTCGTCACTCCTGTGCAGTTCAGAAAAGCGTTAGAGGCAATGGCGGTGATGCTTCGTGGGATGGTGACCTCGGTGAGTGCTGTCTGACCGCCAAAGAGCTGCTTGGGCAACGATTGCACTTTGTCGCTTATCACCACATGGGTCAGCGTGGTTTTGTAGAATGGCGGGTTCCCTGTGTTGTCGGTCTCGCACTTCACAGGGTTGTAATACACCGTGGTAAGGTTGGGGCATTCGCGGAACGCAAAATATAGCAATGTCTCAAGACTCTCGGGCAGGGTGAGCTCGGTGATGCCGATGCCCATGAATGCACGTCGCCCTATTTTCTGAAGCCCCTCTGGCAGTGTGAGCTCGGTGATGCCGCTGCAGTTAATGAATGCCGAGTCGCCTATCTCGGTCACGCTGTAGGTCACGCCGTTGTTGCTCACGGTGGCAGGTATCACAAGTGCTCCGCTATAGGTGCTCTTGGCAACTGTCACGGTGTTCTCACTCAACGCGCGGTAGTTGATGCCACCCTCGGTAAAGGTTTCTGCACTGGCACTCATCACTACTGTCGCTAGTAGCATTAAGACGGTTAAAATTCTAGTTTTCATAATATGTCTTGTTATAGGTTATTTTACGGTAATTGTATGTCGGTGTGCGATGCTGTTTGATGCACCACCCACTTGTATCTCAAAGTCGCCCGGCTCGACGACACGTCTCATCGCTTCGTCATACAGAGCGAGTTCGTCAACGGGTATTTTGAGCGTTATGTTTTTGCTCTCGCCCGCTTTCAGTGACACTTTTTCAAATGCCTTGAGTTGTTGCTTGGGGGTAGCCACGCTGCTCACAATGTCGCGCACATAGACTTGTACAACCTCTTTGCCGGCAACTTCCCCAGTGTTCTTTACCGTCACGTTCACGGCGATTGTGTCGCTTGCCGAATATGTGTTTCGGTTCACGTGAGAATCTTCGTAGCTGAATGTCGTGTATGACAATCCTTCGCCGAAGCTCCACAATGCCTCGGGCTTGTCAAAGATGTAATGACGGTCGGGGTGTGTGGGAGAACCTCCGCCGTCGTATATCGACTCACGGTCGGTGACATTGTAGTTGTAGAAACAAGGTGTGTTGCCTGTGCTGCGCGGAAACGACACGTTGAGTTTGCCCGAAGGGTTCACTTTGCCCACGATGACATCGGCAAGCGACTGTCCCTGCTTCTCTCCCCCATACCACTGCACGAGCACTGCATCGGCATTCTCTTTTACCCAAGGCATTGCCAGCGGTTTGCCCGAGATGAAAGCGACAACTAGGGGCTTCCCTGTTGCCTTAACCGCTTCGAGCAGTTGCTGTTGCGCACCAGGCAGTTCGAGTGACGACAGGTCAAACGATTCGCCCGATGTCTGGTTCTGCGGGTTGCGTGCCAGATAGGTGCTGCGGGTGCCTATGGCAACGATTGCCACATCGCTTTCCTGCACAGCCTTGACCGCATCCTGGATGTGTGTGGTGTCTTGGCTCCACCAGTCACAGCCTTCGGTATAGGTGATGCTTGCCTTGGGCAACGCGTTCTTGAGCCCTTGCAGCAGTGTGATGCCCTCCTTGGTGTCGCCATACACCCATGAATAGTCGCCCATGACGGTTTGGTTCCCGTTGGGGCCTACAACTGCTATTCTCTTATAGGCCTTGGTATTGAGAGGGAGAATGCCTGTGTTCTTGAGCATGACTATACTCTCGTCGGCAACCTGCTTGGCGATGTCTTGGTGTTCCTTGCTGCGGACTACTTTGTCAACATCTTCCACGGGAGGATAAACCTTTTCAAACAGGCCGAGGGCAAACTTGGTTGTAAGCACACGGCGCACTGCGCGGTCTATGTCGGCTTCATTGATTAGACCTTGCTTTACTTGCTCCTCAAGGGTGTTGTAGGCATCGTCGATGTTTACGTCAATACCCGCAAGCAACGCCTTGCGTGCTGCTTCTTTTTTACTTGCCACTGCATGGTGGACTACTTCAAGGCGTTCTACTGACCCCCAGTCGGAATATACATACCCTTTGAAACCGAGGTCTCCTCTCAATACATCGGTCATGTAATAATGCGATCCTGTGACGGGAACACCGTCATAGCTGCTGTAGCATGACATTACCGACCAGGGCGCAGTCCTGTCTATCACTTTGCGGAAGGGGTACAGATACAGGCTGAACATGTCGCGCGGTCCTCCGGCAACGCCTGCACAGTTAAGGCCTCCGCTGGGCGAACCGTGTGCCACAAAGTGCTTGGGAGTGCAGGTGATGTCGTAGTGCTGATAGCCGTTGATAAAGGCGGTGGCCATCTCGGCAATGAGGTAAGGGTCTTCGCCAAATGTCTCCTCAATGCGACCCCAGCGCAGTTCGCGTGCTATGTCCAGAACGGGCGACAGTATCTGGTGTATGCCTATCGCATGTGCTTCCTCGCCGGCAGCTCGGGTCATGCGTTCAATCAGTGCAGGGTTGAATGTGCTGGACTGGGCCAGTGCGTGTGGAAATATCGTGCAGCCTCCCTGGATTAATCCTTCTATACCCTCACAACAGGTTATGGCGGGAATGCCCAGGCGTGTATTGGTTTTGAGATACTGTTGCATGTCACGCATCAGCACGGCACAGTCGTGGGCATTCATGTTCATTTCGTGCACAGTCCCGGTGCTCATGCCATGGAATGTGCCGTCCAGGTTATGATTGATGCCTCTGTTTTGGAGCTGCATGATTTTCTCTTGCAGAGTCATGCGTCCCAGGAGGTCTTCCACTCGTGTCTCTACGGGCAGCGAAGGGTTTTTGTAGGCCTCGGTAGGCGCTGCATGGCAGCATAGACTTATTATAGTTAAAGATACTAGCAGTAGATTTTTCATTTTGAGTGGTTTTTATTGGAATTTAAGTAGTTCTAGAGTTTCGCCGTCATACACTGCGTAGGTGTCGCGTCTTATCCATTCGCCCAGGATTGTCATTGTGGAGTCGGTGCCTTCAACCTTCTCCTGCAATGCCACGTGCAGGTGCCCGAATACGTAGTGCTCGACGTGGCTCTGTTGCTCATGCTGGCGCACGTAGTCGCACAGGTGGTCTATGGCAGGGCTGCGCTTGACTTCGACTGGCATCTCGGGGCGTCGGCGCGTGCGGTTGCTCGACGACCATCCTTTGGCTATGGCGTGGGTCCAGCGTGGATGGATGCTGGCATACAGCCACTGGCACATGCGGTTGTGGAAGCACACGCGAGTGAAGCGGTACAGGGGCTTCTGGTAGCCCACATCGTCGCCGTGCGAGATGAAAAAACGGTGGCCCATCACATCGACCTCGGCCCCCCCATTAAGCACAGTGAGGCCTATCTCCTTGCGCAGGTAGTCAAATAGCCACACGTCGTGGTTGCCCACAATCCAGGTGATCTTGACCCCGGCATCGGCAAGACGCGCCAGCGCGCCGAAGAATCGCACATGCCCGCGTGGCACTACGGTCTTATACTCATACCAGTAGTCAAGAATGTCGCCCAGCAGGTACAATTCACCCGCATCCCCGGCAATAGTGTCGAGGAACCCCACCACCCGGGCCTCATGCTCACGGTGGTCGGTGATATAGTTAGCACCCAGGTGCAAGTCGCTAATGAAATAAGCCTTCTTCATCTAAGTGTGGTTAAGTTTCGTCCTTGATAGTCCTTCGTTTTCCGTGACTTTGAAAGTCCTTCGTTTTTCGTAGCCCCGCAGGGGCGTTTCGTAGGTCACACAGTGACCGTTTCGTAGCGCAGCGTTTCGTCTTTAAAACTACATCATTCCCAGCTCCAGGCGAGCCTCGTCGGTCATCATGCGGATGTCCCATTCGGGTTCAAACACCAGCTGCACGTTGCACGACTTAATGCCCTCGATGCCTTCCACCTTGATGCGAATGTCTTCAAAGATAAAGTCGGCAGCAGGGCAGTTAGGAGCAGTTAGGGTCATGTCGATGTGCACATTGGCTTCATCGTCGATATCGATATTATATATGAGCCCCAGGCTATAGACATCGACTGGCATTTCAGGGTCGAAGACGGTTTTAAGCATCTTTACCACCTCTTCCATCAGTTCAAGTCTTTTCTCTTCGGTCATTGTCGTCTTTGATTAATGTTTGTGCAAAGGTAGTCAAAATATCGCGCATTGCAAAATCGCAGTTATTCCCAGTAGGTAATGGTGCGGCTAGCTTTCGACGACGAATTCTTGCCCTTGATGGTCTCGGTGCGGCTCACCCAGTTGCCTTGCTCGTCGAGCTTCACGTTGCTGATGCTGACAACGGATTTTTCCACAACAGGAACATCAGGATCATCGTCGATATAGCTGTCGGTGATGTGCATCGTCGTGACTTGGTTGTTGGCGTCGCGAGTGTACTTGGTTGTGTTTTCTTGTCCGCCCTCACCGCTGTGTTCGGCTGTGATGAAGCGGCCGGTGCTGTCATAGGTGTATTGAGTGGTCCAGAATCGGTAACTGGTATATTTGATGCGTCCGTTCTTGTCGCGCTCCACCACGATGCCTTCGGGATCTTGCTTGGCACCTTGCTTCCACACGTCGGTTGACGGGCCGTTCTTGACGGTGAACTTCACCAGATTGCCGTCGCGGTCAAATTCGATTATGTTCTTGAAATCTTCGTTAGAGAGCGACAGTGTGCGCACGTGGCCGTGCAGGTCAAACACTGCGAGGTCCGATGTGTAGAACGTGTCCTCGACTGCTTCTTGCTTTTCTGAGATGTCGCCCGGTGCCTCGGTTTCAGTTTGCACTGCTTCTGTGGTTGATTCGGAGGTGTGGTTGCTGAATCCGCTGCAAGACGCGGTTGCCAGAATTGTCAGGATATAGATGAGATGTTTCATAATTTATTATATAAAGAGTTAATTTGATTTCAGTAATTACCGCACAGTGGGTAAAATCTCGTCGAGTGACGCCACCTCCATGTCGGCTGTGCCAGGAATGGCAGGAATGTTCTTAATGTTGAAGTATATGGTGTGCCACCCCGCCTCGTGTGCCCCTTGTATGTCGGCCTCGGGGTTGTCGCCTATCATCAGGCACTGGCTGGCATCGGCGCCGGTCACTTGCAGGGCATGGTCAAAGATGCCGCGCATGGGCTTGGTGTAGCCGCAGTCATCGCTCAGCACCACGCGCGACAGGAAGCGAAGCAGTCCGGCACTCTCAAGTTTGCGTTGCTGCACGCCCTTGAACCCGTTGCTCAATGCGTTCACCTGCCAGCCGCGGGCGATGAGGCGTTCGCACAGGGCGTGCGCGCCAGGCACCGACAGCGGTAGCGTGGCAAGATAGCGCAGGTACTCCTCGTTCATGAGCGCAGCCATGCCGGCGCAGTCGCCTTGGTAGCCCACCGCGTCGAGCACATAGCGAAATCGCTCGTTCACCAAGAAGTCTTTCTCCACCTTGCCGTGGTGATACAGCTCCCACAGGCGGTTGTTCTCGGCAAGGTAGATGTCGTGAAAACGCTCGTAGGACGGCTCGAATGTGCTCACCTCAAACTTGTCATAGGTGTGGCGGAATGCTACCTTGCTGTTCTCGGTGAACCACCACAACGTGTCGTCGATGTCGATGAAAACCGTCGTGATATGATTGAATATGTCGTCATTGTTATTCATTACAGAGCACAAAGTTAATATATTTAGGTGGAACATGATAAGTGCATGGGCAAAAAAAATGTGTGAAAAATCAGGAAAATGCATTTTTTGATAAAAAAAATCATAAAAATCGCTGAATTATAGCACTTAATTCAAAAAAAAGTGCGATATTTGCACAACCAAATCGCGAGGATTGACCTCCAAAACGCTTTTTTATGAGTGTATAACTTTGAAAATCAGCAAGTAAGGAGTAGATTCACGAGATTTTTATATGTATTTTATTAACATTACAATAACAAATTAAGACAAAATTACAATGACTAAAGCAGACATCGTTAGCGAAATCGCAAAATCGACAGGTATTGACAAGGCGTCAGTTCTCGTAACAGTAGAGAAATTCATGGAATCAGTTAAGGACTCTCTGGCAAATGGTGAGAATGTTTATCTGCGCGGTTTCGGTAGCTTCATCGTGAAGACTCGCTCACAGAAGACAGCACGCAATATCTCTAAGAACACTACTATCATCATTCCTGAGCACAACATCCCCGCTTTCAAGCCCGCTAAGGTGTTCATGGAGCAGGTGAAGAAGTAATTTCACAAACTCGACGAGATTTAATAAACAATTCATATTAACAACAAAAACTAAGTACAATGCCAAACGGAAAGAAGCATAAAAGACACAAAATGTCTACGCACAAGCGCAAAAAAAGACTTAGAAAGAATCGTCATAAGTCTAAGAAGTAATTGTCTTTCAAGACAAGTCATCTAGATTTTATGTCATAGAACACGGAAAACAAACGGCATGAATGGCGGCTAAGTCTTATGCACGCAGAGTCATGAGTTTGTTTTTCGTTTTTTATGAGTTCCCTCTAGGGTTATCAGTTCCCTTTATAGGACACACGTGTCCCTAGAGTAAATTTCCCCTTCTGCGATGAGAAGTGAACTAGTAGTTGATGTAACGCCCACCGACATTTCAACCGCTCTGCTCGAAGACGGACGGCTCGTGTCGCTGCAAAAGGAATCGCGAGATGCTTCCTACGCCGTGGGCAACCTCTACATTGCCAAGGTTAAGAAACTCATGCCAGGTCTCAACGCCGCATTCGTTAATGTGGGCTACGACAAGGATGCGTTTCTGCACTACCTTGATTTAGGCTCCCAGTTCGCGTCTTATGCTCAATACATTAAGTCGGTTCGTGATAATACTGGAAAGTCTCCCCAGAGCATCTCTCAATTCAAACTTCAGCCCGACATGGACAAGCATGGCACCGTCAGCGATGTCTTGACCCAGGGCATGGAACTGATTGTGCAGGTGGCCAAGGAACCCATCTCGACTAAAGGACCGCGACTCACTACCGAAATCTGTTTCACTGGGCGATTCCTTGTGCTCATTCCTTTCAACAACAAGATTTCTGTGTCGCAAAAGATTAAAGACCATGGCGAGAAAACTAGGCTCAGAAGGCTCATCGAGAGCATCAAGCCTAAAAACTTTGGGGTAATAATACGAACTTCGGCCGAGAACAAACGCGCAGCCGAACTTAATACAGAACTCAATGTTCTGATCAAATGCTGGGAAGATGCAGTCGCCAAGTTCCAGTTTGCGGCTCCTCCATCACTGCTATATGAAGAAGACAGCCGTGCAGTGGGAGAGATAAGAGACATCTTCAACCCCGACTTTGAGAGCATACATGTGAATGACGCCGAGGTCTATGACCAGATTCACAACTATGTGAGCCTTATAGCACCCGATCGCAGTGACATCGTCAAACTGTATAGCGACGACATGCCCATCTTCGACAAGTTTAGTATCACTAGGCAGATCAAGTCGTCGTTTGGCAAGACGGTTTCATTTAAGTCGGGAGCATACGTGATTATAGAAAGCACCGAGGCGATGCATGTCATCGATGTCAACTCGGGTAACAGGTCTAAGAGTTCAACCGACCAGGAGAGCAATGCTCTCAACGTCAACCTGCTCGCCGCCGAAGAAATTGCACGACAGCTCAGACTGCGTGACATGGGCGGCATCATTGTAGTCGATTTCATCGACATGGCTAAGGCCGAGCACCGGCAGCAGCTTCTCGAGCACATGCGCGAGGTGATGGCAAAGGACAAAGCTCGACACAACATCCTGCCATTGAGCAAGTTCGGACTCATGCAGATCACTCGACAGCGTGTGAGACCTGCCCTCGACATCGTCACGGCTGAAACCTGCCCTTCATGTGGAGGTAAGGGAGAGATTCAGCCCTCGCTGCTTTTTACCGACAAACTGAAGGATAAGATCGACTATCTTATCAATTCATTGGGAGTGAAGAACTTTATCATGTATGTACATCCTTTTGTTGATGCCTATCTGAAAAAAGGATACATCTTCAGCGAGTATTCAAAGTGGCGGCGTGAGTATGGGCGCAAATTCAAGATAATGCCCGACCAGTCGCTGGCCTATCTCCAGTACAAAGTCTTTGACAAAGACCGCAACGAGATAGACACAATGGAAGAAAAGGACACCAACAGCTCGAGCAGCAAGAAAGAACGCCGCTCGCGCAGCAGCAAAAACAATGACTGACAGCCACAGAGCTTCAGCTAAAAAACACAAAGCACCGGTCCCATTCACAGCCCGGTGCTTTTTTGTATCCTCCCCCCCCCTCCATCCTTCATCTCTAATCCTTCATCCTTCATCTTTCATCTTTCATCGGATCAGCGGATTTTTCTGGTTGGTGGAGTATAGTGGATCGGCGGTAATTGACGACGGAGTCGTCACATTGCATCGTAACCGATGGTCGTAGACCGTCGGGTAAAGTAACACACCCCATCCGACCTCGAAGGGGTCGCACTTTCCCATTTAACTTTGCTTTTTTCGGCGTACCCATGGCACGCCTGCATGGCTGCCTACAATATCACATCCCCATAGGGATGTTTTGCATCCCTCATCCTTCATCCCTCATCCTTCATCCTTCATCCTTCCCCCTCCATCCTTCATCCTTAATCCTTCATCCTTAATCCTTAATCCTTAATCCTTAATCCTTAATCCTTAATCCTTAATCTTTAATCTTTAATCTTTAATCTTTAATCCCCTCCGGTTGCTCGGTTGATTGTGCTTCTGCTTCGGGCTTGCATTATTTTTGCACAAAATCATAAAAAATGAAACACACTACCAAAAACTCACTTCCGTTTTGGACCAGAAAATTGGTCCACTGCAAAAATTTAGGTGATAAATCTGATAAAAAAGTGATAAAAGTGATAAACTTGATAAAGGCGATAAACCTGAAAAATGCGATAAAAGTGAAAAAAATCATTCAACAACACCAGTCAATCGAGCAACTTATGTTTGAATAATCTTGCTATATAGGAAATTTCGTTGTAAATTTGCAAGTTGATATGGTGCGTGCACTTGCGTGTGCGATAATATTGAGTGAAATAAGAAAGAAAATAGCAGAATTCATCTACTGATATGAGTAAAAAGAATGACAATGTATCATTGGCGGCACGCAGCGCTAGGATTGCCAAGCGCATGTGGACCGGCTTTGGTGTTTTCATGGGATTGATCGTGTTGCTGTTTGTGCTCATCTACAATGGCTTTATCGGTTACACTCCCGAGATTGATCAGTTAAAGAACCCAACCGACAAGTTCGCTTCGACAATCTATGCCGCAGGCGGCGAGGAGATGGGACGTTTCTACCGCAGCAAGGGTAACCGCGTGTATGTTGACTACGATCAGTTGTCGCCCCACTTGCGCAATGCTCTCGTAGCGACCGAGGACGTGCGTTTCGATACCCACAGCGGTATTGACCTGAAAGCGCTGGGACGCTCGTTGATCAAGCGCGTCATCATGGGTAATGCCAGTGCCGGCGGCGGTAGCACAATCACACAGCAGCTCGCCAAGCAGCTCTATTCGCCTGAATCTAATGGTATCTTTGAGCGCGCGTTGCAGAAACCCATCGAGTGGGTTATTGCTATCAAGCTCGAGCGCTATTACACAAAGGACGAGATCGTCAAGATGTATTTCAACCAGTTTGACTTCCTCAACAATGCCGTGGGCATCAAGTCGGCTGCCTTTGTCTATTTCGGCAAGGAACCCTCTACGCTCAATATTCAGGAAGCCGCTACCCTGGTGGGCATGTGCAAGAACCCCGCTTACTACAACCCCCTGCGTTACAACGAGCGCACACGTGAACGCCGCAATGTGGTGTTTGAGCAGATGGTCAAGGCAGGATACATCACCCAAGCCGAGTGCGACAGCCTCAAATTGCTGCCTCTCGAACTTTATTACCACAAGGTGGACCACAACGACGGTTTGGCGCCTTACTTCCGCGAGGAACTGCGACGTGTCATGAGCGCAAAGAAACCCGACCCCGATGACTACAGCAAGTGGAATCGCCAGCAATTTGTCGATGACTCTGTGGCATGGGAGACCAACCCGCTCTATGGCTGGTGCAACAAGAACCAGAAGCCCGACGGGTCCAACTATGACATCTATAGCGACGGCCTCAAGATATACACAACTATCGACGCGCGCATGCAGCAGTATGCCGAGAATGCGGTACGTGAGCAGCTGATGTACCTGCAAAGGATCTTTGACGGCGGCCACGGCAAGAAGAACCCATATACCGCCGATGCCAAACTCAAGGAAAAACTCATTAACAGCGCTATCAAGCGCACCGAGCGTTACCAGGCTCTCAAGAACGAAGGCAAGAGCGAGGCCGAGATCATGCAGAACTTCCGCACACCCACCGATGTGAAGCTGTTCAGTTACGATGGCGACTATGTCACAACCATGACTCCGCTCGACTCGTTGCTCTACACCAAGTCCTTCCTGCGCTGCGCCACTATGTCGATGGACCCCGTCACCGGCTACGTCAAGACCTATGTGGGTGGCCCCGACTTCCGTTTCTTCAAGTATGACATGGTATCTACCGGACGACGTCAGATCGGTTCTACTGTGAAACCCTATGTATATTCCTATGCAGTTCACGACGGTGGCCTCACCCCTTGTTCTTACCGCCCCGGCGGACAGCCCGCTGTCAAGTGGTATAACAGCGTGTGGACCCCCAAGGGCGTGGGCGGCACTATGACTCTCAAGAGCGCCCTCACCAGTTCAATCAACTCTATATCGGCTGGTTTCATGAAGGGTACCTCTCCCAACTGGATAGAAGAGCGAGGGGAATATGTCTATCCTCCCGCAACGCTCGCCAAGTGGATGCGCAGCTTCGGCATCACCAGTCATCTTGACCCCACTCCCGCACTCAGCCTTGGAGCATGTGAGGTGACCTTGCGTGAGATGGTTGCTGCCTACACGGCGTTTGCCAACGGCGGATTGCGTGCGCTGCCCATCTATGTGACCCGCATCTGCGACAACCGTGGCAATGTAGTGGCAGAGTTCACGCCACAGCACACCACGGTGTTCAGCGATGACACTAGCTTCAAGATGATTGACATGATGATGAACGTCGTGCAGCATGGTACTGGTACCGTGATCCAAGGCTACATCAATGGCGCTCAAACTTGTGGCAAGACAGGAACAACCAACGACAACAGTGACGGTTGGTTCATGGCATTCACCCCCGAACTGGTTACCGGCGTGTGGGTTGGCGGTGAAGAGCGTTACATCCGCAATGTGGGTGTAGGTGGCACAGTGTCGGCTCCTGTATATGGCAAGTTCATGAAGCAGGTCTATGCCGACCACAGTTTGCCCTATCGCACCGATGTCAAGTTTAAATTCCCCGAGGGCTACAATCCCTGTGACGGCGAACTTGGTCCCGTCGGTAGCGGAGGCGGCGGAGGCGGCGATGGCACAGGCGGCGGTGGCCCCGATGTCATGGACGGCGCTTTCGAATAAACGAGAGAAAAAACTGTTTGCGTTTGGAATTACCCAGGCGCAAACAGTTTTTATAAGGCAGGCAATATGTCGCTGACGTCACACAGGATCTACGTCATAATACAAACGGATGCTCTTCATGCGTGAGTCGCTGTTTATCATCTGCTCGTAGATGTTGCGCAAGATCTGTTTCACTTTGCTCATTGAGGCCTGTGTCTCCATCTTGAGCACAATCTGGCGTATGTAAAGATTCTGCACGCGTCCCACTGAGGGTGCCTCGGGACCGAGCACTCGTGTGCCAAACACCTGTCGCATCACGTTGCTGTATCGCACGGCAATCTCGCCCACGACGGCATCGTCACGGTGCTTGAGATAGATGTTGATGATGCGCACGAAGGGAGGGTAGGCAAAGCACTCGCGATCCTTGAGCTCGGCCTTGTAAAAGCCCTTGTAGTCGTGCTTCTGCACGAACTCAATCACCGGGTGGGTGGGCTCACTGGTCTGTATCACGACTTTTCCTTGCTTGTGGGCGCGTCCTGCACGTCCTGCCACCTGTTCCATCATGTCAAAAGCACGTTCGTGCGAACGGAAGTCGGGGAAACGTATCATCGTGTCGGCATTGAGTATGCCCACGATGCTCACAGCGTCGAAATCAAGCCCCTTGGTGACCATCTGTGTGCCCACGAGTATATTTGTCTTGTGCGACGAGAAATCGTCGATGATGCGGTCATAGGCGCTCTTGCTGCGTGTGGTGTCGAGGTCCATGCGCGAGATTTTCTCGCCGGGGAACACGCTGTCGATGTCGTCCTCGATGCGTTCGGTGCCGTAACCATATATCTCAATGCCTGGCTGGCCGCACGTGGGACACAGGGCTGGCAGCTGCACCGTGTAGCCGCAATAGTGGCAGGTGAGGCTGCGTGTGTGCTTGTGGTAAGTGAGCGACACGTCGCAGTTCTCGCATTGAGGCACCCATGCACATTCCTTGCAGCGCACCATGGGGGCATAGCCGCGGCGGTTCTGGAACAATATCACCTGTTCGCCGTCGCGCAAGGCATGGCGGCACATCTTCACCAGTTCGAGCGAGAACAGCCCGCTCATCTCACGGCGCTTGCGCGCTTCCTTGGTGTCGATGACTGTGACCAGAGGCATCTTGATGCCTTCATATCGGGTGAGCAGTTCCACATGGCCATACTGCCCAGCCAGCGCACGGTAATACACCTCAATAGATGGTGTGGCGCTGCCCAGCAGGGTCTTGGCACCATGCATTGCTGCCAGCATCATGGCGGCGTTGCGGCCGTTGTAGCGTGGAGCAGGGTCTTGCTGCTTGTAGCTGGTCTCGTGTTCCTCATCTACGATGATCACACCCAGCTTGCTGAACGGCAGGAATATCGATGAGCGAACGCCTATCACCACGCATGGGTCGTTGCTGGTGAGCAGCTTGCGCCATATATCTACACGCTCATTGTCGCTGAACTTGGAGTGATAGATGAGCAAGCGGTTACCAAACACGGCCTTGAGCCTGCGTGTGAGCTGTGTGGTGAGTGCAATCTCGGGCACTAGGTACAGGGCTTGCTGACCGCGGTCGAGCGCATCCTTGATGAGGTGCATGTAGATTGACGTTTTGCCGCTTGATGTGACACCGTGCAGCAGTGTTATGTCTTTGTCTCTGAACGATTGGTGAATCTCCTTGTAGGCGCGTTCTTGCTCCTCGGTTAGGGTGGGGGGCTGGATGAGCTGCTCGCCCATGCTGTCAAAGCGGTTGATAGCCCTCTTGTAGGTGGCAAAGATGCCTCGTGCTACGGTGGCGCTCAACACTGCTGCGCTCACATCGGCTCGCTTGAGCAGGGTCTCCTTGGTCACTTCAAGCGGTGCTTTCGACTTGCTCATCCAGTGCGACAGGTCTAGGTAGGCCAGCAGCAGTTGCTCTTGCTTGCGTGCACGGTGCACCTGGTCGAAAAAGCCGTGCAGCGATGCTTCGTCGTTCTGGTCGATAGTGAGTTTGACGCATGTCTCGGTGCGCGGGCGGTAGTTGTCTATCACTCGCTCGCTCACGTGAATGGCACCCATGTCGAGAAGGCGGGTCACTATGCGTTCAACATTCTTGAAACCAGTGGCATTAGTTATCTCGGCAATCTGCACCCTTCCGCGCTGGGCGGTGAAGTCCAGTATCACTTTTTCGCGCTCGTTGAGCATGCAGGGAGTTTCTTCCTCAAAGTCGGGGTTGGGGCTGATGTTTGTCTCGCTCTCCACTTTTAGCCCCGATGGTATCGCTGCTTTATAGACTTCGCCTGGAGTGCACAGGTAATAACTTGCAATCCAGTCCCAGAACTTGAGCTGCGGGTGGCGCACAATGGGGTGCGAGTCGAGCGCGCACAGCACATCCTTGACCTCATATCCCACAGGCTGGCGGTCATGCATCATGACCACGATGGCTGTGTAAATCTTCTTGCGGCCAAAGGGGACTAGCACACGGCTACCAACGCTCACTTCCACCGTGGGTGGAACGCGGTAGGTGTAACTGCCCTGGATGGACAACGGTAGGAGTACGTCTATAAATTGTGACATTTTTTTAGATTAGAGATGAGAGATTAGAGATGAGAGATTAGAGGGTATTTATGTTGACAGCGCCTCGCAGTAGATTTTGTTCTCAATGGCTGCGGTCGCTTCCCAGCTCACAAGTGGTGAGAGGGATTGCTTAACCGCACCGTTGAGCATTTCCACTGCTCGTGCTGCCATTGTGCTGGGCATGTTGTCGTCGAGCGGCACGGTGTTCTCGTGTCCCACAGCTTCGGCTGTGCCCACCACGTCGCTTGCCACAGCGCATGCACCGCACTTGATGGCTTCGATTGCTGCCAGCGAGATGGCCTCGACCTTGCTGGGAAGCACCAGCACGTCGATGCAGTTCATAAACGACGGCATTTGCTCGGCTGGCACACGTCCCCACATCTTCACGTCAAGTCCAGTGGTTGAAAACATCTCCTGCACCTCGTCGTGCTGCGGTCCGTCGCCCAGCGTCCAGAATGTCACTTTCCCGTCATAGCCTTTGGCAATGTTGACGAATATTTCGGGAAGTAGCGTTGCGTTCTTTACCGTTTCAAAACGTCCCACAAATGCAACGACCTTGTTGCCTGGGACTAAGCCTTTGCTCTTTCTCAACTGACTGCGCAAGCCTTCATCCATCTGGTAAAACTCGTCGCCGGCGCCGTTGAGCAGCACTTGTGCAGGGAACTTGGGAGTAAGCTGGCGGGCACAATTCTCCAATCCCTTGCTCACAAAGAAGTTGCATGCAGGCTTTTGTAGCAACTCGCATGTCACCTGGCGGCGTAGCGGGTCGTGGATAGGATCGGTGTAGATGCTTGCCCCGTGCCATGTGATGTACAGCGGCATGCCGTAGCGCTGGGCTGCGATACTCGCTGCTGTGCCTGCGATACGGTCATGGGCGCTGATGAGGTCATAGCCTTTGAGCTCGTCGGCAAGACGACCCAGCCACCGCAGGTAGATGGGTGGTTGCTTGTGCAGGCATTTGTGTACCAGCGTGTCGAAGATGCGGTGCCTGAACCATCTCACATTAATGGTGATGCCTTCTACCTCAATGGCAAGGGGACGTTCTTTGACGCATGGAGTGCGGTGCAACCAGCGGTTGAGTCCGCTGTCATATCCCTGAATCATGAACACGTCGATAGAGTAGGGTGGTTGCAACGCACGCAAGTGCTTAACACGGTTGACGACCGCATTAAACACCCCCAGACGGCGGTAGATATTGCCCTCAAACACGACTGCTATACGTTTCATGACTCATGTTGTATCGTTTCAAACTACAAAGATACTACATTTTAACGAAAGACGAAAAACGAAAGACGAAAAACGAAACGCTTCGCTGTCGCTTGCTACGAAACGGTCACTGCGTGACCTACGAAACGCTTCGCTACGAAGGGCGAAAAAAATTTTTTCAGTGTTCTCATCCTCGTAACTATTCAGTAATCCTTAATTCCGCAGCACTTTTGTTAACAATTTTTATAATATCCTGAGCAACAAAAAGTTGCCCAGGATTTTGTCATGTCGGTGATTTCACTTAATTTAGTGCGGCAAATAAAACCAAACGAACCACCAACACGACATCG
>NZ_JAZLLZ010000192.1:0-6068 GCF_045598405.1 Sodaliphilus sp. | reverse complement strand
AAAACTATGAAAAACACACTGGGGACAGCCCGAGCGGCCGGGGCAAAGCCCCTTTGAGCGGAAAAAGCTACCGCCTGTTCTGGCTATTTTTCACAGCCTCTTGTCATTTGCGACTGCAAACATAGTAACTCTGTGGGAGATGGGAGATGGGAGATGGGAGATGGGAGGATGGGAGATAGGAGATGGGGTTACAGCCACAGGAAGAAGTCCTCGCGTTGGAGTTTGGGCGAGGCTATCAGGATTGCGATTTTCTCGTTGTTGAAGGTCTGCCCCATGGGCATGGCGTGCTTGCATTGTAGCCACAGGTCGTTAAGCGCGCTGTCGTTGTTGAGGTTGCGCATCACCACCACGGCAGTGCCTGCTAGTATCTCGTTGAGATAGGCGAGCAGGGCGTTGCTGTCGGTGCCGCTGGGCAGGTGGTCGATGAGCACAAACGGGTTACCGCCGGCGTTTTCCTGGTTTTTGCGGTAGTGCATGATTGCTGCGGCGATGTTGTCGCGGCATGTTATCCTGTTGCCCCAGGGCTCGAGCACACGCTGTGCCGCGGGGTGCGCTGTGGGCTGCGGGTCGCACAGGGTGATGGTGCTGCGGCTGTTCACCGCCAGCATGCACGAGCTAGCTAGTCCGCTGCCGGCTCCCACTTGCAGCATGGCTGAGGGATTGGCGTAGTTGGTGACGCGAAACAGCATCTTGGCGTTGCTCAGGGAGATGTCGGCCTTGCGTCGCCACCGGCTGCCGCTCATCGATGCCACAGCCTTGTGGATGCTCTCGATGGCGGGGTAACTGTAATAGGGCAGGCGTTCACGCAGCACCCACCGCACGAACTTGAAAGCGTGCGGCGAGTGTATGCCGAAACCGCGGCTGCGGTGATGCCGGCTCAATGCGGTGCGGTAACGCCTGAAAGTCCCCATCGTTTATTTCTTTTCAGGCTCTTCCTCTTTTTTCTTGCGGCTGAAGAACACTGCGACGTTCACCGCTAGCAGCAGCGCCACGAAGATCAGTATAATCGATGTGGTGGCAATGGTCTCGGTGGTGTGAACCTCCTGCGGGTCGAAGTGGAACACGATCTCGTGGTCGCCGGCAGGCACTTGCAGCGCGCGCAGCACGTAGTTCACGCGGCCCATTTCCACAGGCTTGCCGTCGATGGTGACATTCCATCCCCAGGGGAAGTAAATCTCGCTGAACACAGCCAGTCCGCCCTTTGCGCTGTGGCTCTTGTAGGTGAGCTTGTTGGGGGCGTAGGTGGTCTCGTAGATGGTGTCGCCGGGCTGGTGTGCCGCTGCGTCTTTGAGCACGTCCTTGAACTTGGCGTCGGCCACGGCATGAGTCGCCGGATTGAAGTTGTCGAGGAACGCCATCTCCTTGTCGGCATTATCGACGTAGGTGAGCGTATCTACAAACCATGCGTTGCCCAGTGCCTCGGGGTTGAGCTGCGCATTGTTGTTGTCAACGATGATATACTTGGTGTTGAGCATGTTGAACACGCTCATGTTGTTCTGCGAAATCTGGCGCTCGATCAGGTCGTTGTAGCGGGTGAGCTTGGCCGCGTGGTATCCGCCCACGGTCTTGTGGAAGTAAGACGAGCGGGCGTCGCCAAATCCGTGTATGTCGAGCACGCGGTAGTTGATGTCCTGGTCGGCGAGGATCTTGGTGTCAACGGGACGCGGGGTGATGGGGCCGCTGGTAGCATACTCTGCACCCACAAATGTCTCCTCGTTGATGTAACGCTTGTTGATGAGGAACATGTCGGCAAGCACAATCAAGGTGACGCAAGCAGCAGCGATGCCGCCTTTGAGTTTGCCCTTGAAAAAGAGGAACATGACCCCCGCGCCCAGCACGATGATGGCAAGGCTGCGCAGTGCATCGCTGCTCACCATCGAGGCGCGTGTGGCGCGTATGGCAGCGTCGAGAGTGGGCATCTGTTGCAGCTGACCTGTCTTTACAAAGTTGTCAATTTCCATTTGAGAGTACATCTCGCCGAAGATGCTAGGCACGAGGAACGCAACCGCGCACACCAGCGCACACAAGCCGAACGACACGAAGAACGCCACCTTGTGTTTGTTGAAGAAGTTCTCCTCGGTGAGCACTTGGTGCAGAGCCAGCACAGCGAGCAGCGGCATCGTGAACTCAGCGATGACGAGAATGCTCGACACGGTGCGGAACTTGTTATACATGGGGAAATGGTCGATAAACAGGTCGCTGAACCACATCATGTTGTGTCCCCACGAGAGCATCACGCTCAAGATGGTGACTGCCAGCAGAGCCCATTTCACGGGACCCTTGACCACGATGCAGCCCAGCAGGAACAGCGCGCAGATGAGCGCTCCGGCATAGACGGGGCCGTTGGTCATGGGCTGGTCGCCGAAGTATTGCAGGAAGTAAGGCTGGCACAGCAGGTTGTAGTCGTCCGAGCCTATTTCGCCCTTGTCGTAGAGTTTCTTGGCATTGTCGGTGTCGCCCAGCGTCAGTGGCTGGTTTTCGCCCTTCTGCGGCAGGATGCTTGCGCCGCCCTTCACGTTGGGGATGAGCAGCGTGAAGGTCTCGCTCAATCCGTAGCTCCATGCGGTGATGTATTCCTTGTCGAGACCGCCCTCGCTGGCTGTGGCGCTAGCCTCGCCGCCTTGCGGGGTGAGCTCGCTGTGGCCGGTGCGCATGGTCTCCTTGGAGTACTTGTAGGTGAGGTAGAGGTTAGGCGCGTTGGCTCCCACGGCAGCCGCAGCGGCAACCGAGAGCGCCAGGGTGGCGATGCACCACTGTGCAATCTTCTTGTCCATGATGGCCTTGACGAGGAAAGCAATCACCAGAGCTGCGATGACAAACGCGAAGTAGTAGGTCATCTGCACGTGGTTGCTCATGAGCTGCAATGCGGCAAAGAAGGCTGCCAGCGCTGCTCCGCCCAGGTACTTGCCGCGGTAGCACAGCACGATGCCGGCAATCGTGGGCGGCACGTAGGCCAGGGTGAGAAGCTTCCAGATGTGGCCTGCGCCTATCAGGATGAAGAAATAGCTGGAGAACGCATACCCGATGGCGCCCATGATGGCTACATACCACTTCACCTTGAAGGTGAGCATCAGGATGAAGAAGCCCAGCATCATGATGAATATCCAGCTCACAGGAGCGGGGAAGTTGAGAGTGTAGATGTGATCGGCCCATGAGAGGTAGGGCGAACTTGAGTAGGTGGGGCGAATCTGGAACGTGGGCATGCCGCCAAAGAGGGCATCGGTCCAGCGCGAAATCTCGCCAGTCTGCTCGGCGTGAGCAAGGATCTCCTGGCCGTTGGCCACGCCTTGCTGGCCGTCGTGGGTGTAGAGGACGTCGCCTCTCACGTCGTTAGGATAGAAGAAAATCCACGAAATAGCGGCAAAGGTCACCACGGCAATCACGAAGCCGAGCACCGACCGCAGGCTCACTGAACCAAACAATGTTTTGTCTAATTTGCTTTCCATATTTTAAGTTGTCTTGTTTTTGCTTAATTTGCAAAGTTACAACTTTTTTCACGAAAGTCGATAATCAGATGAGCGTTTTGTGGCAAATGTGTGGATAAAAGTTACATAAAAGTTTGCGATTACGTCGCAATATTGTTAACTTTGCCACCGATTAAAATTTAACAGCTATGAATATCAAACGACTTTTTGCATCATGCTTGCTGGCAGTGGTCGCATGCATCTTCTCATGGGCAACCAATGTGGTTGTCGATGGCACACACGTGCGTCTGCGCCTGGGCGCTTCGACCAGCGCGCAAATCCTCAGCGACGGCAATGGCGACCCCATCTATCCAGCCAAGGGCGCTGTGATCCCTTACCTCGCCACCGAGGGCAACTTCTACAAGGTGAACTACAACGGCACCGTGGCCTACATCTCACGCGACTACACCCACTTGAGCGATGCTGCCGCTCCTAGCAGCAAGGCGTCTAGCGCCAAGCTTAGCGCTCTGGAGAAGAAAGTCGTGGGCAAGCACATGCTCAGCCTCCAGTGGATATCATGGGACTACTTCGGATCATGTAACATCACCAAGGAAGGCGGCCGCCTGCGCTGCGTGGGTCAGCAGTTGAGCCGCGAGAACGAGGGCGACTACCTCAAGATTGACGGTTACATCACCATCGTGGACGAACTCAACCTTGAGTTCACCGGCACTATCCGCACCAAGATCTACCACCTCAACGGCGGTGAAGAATGGCTGCGCGAAGGAACCTACCACTTCAAGAGCACCCAGGGCCGCCGCTACTGGCGCATGCAGGAAATGGATGGTCCCGACGGCGTGACCGACTACGTGGACATCTACATGAAACGCAAGTAAAACTCCGAGAAAATCAACCAGTAAATAACCGGCAGCCAGGAAGGAAACTCCATCTTGGCTGCTTTTACATACCCCTGCTGGAACTCCCGCAGGGCCACCTTGTTCCGACGGCCCCCGGCCATCGGTTACGATGCAATGTAACGACTCGTCGTCAATTACCAGCTAGGGAAACCCACTGACCCTTCTTCTCTGTGCCTCCGTCCTAAATACAACCTAAGAGAAAAGGCGCTTCGCTTGAAATCAACTAAAAATTAACAAAAAATTTATTCTTTGTCAACATCTTCATGTTATACAAAAATGCTCGCAACAATATTCCTGGTGATGTTGTTTTTTGTCCTTTTCCCCCTCATTTTAGGCATAAAACCCTAATCAAATACACTGTGCGAGATAATAAAATTTCTTCTAATTTCGGATAATTTCTTTCAGTAAAAAGCAATCTCAGTTTAATCTGATAAATCCGTGTTTAAAAAATAAAATTATTCTAATTATTTTAATTTCTTTCAGTAAAAACCAAACTCAGTGGGAGATAATAAAATTTCTTCTAATTTCGGATAATTTCTTTCAGTAAAAAAACCTCTGTGACCTCTGTGTCTCCGTGGGAGATAGAACGATGCACTGTGACGACTCCGTCGTCAATTACCCGCCAGAAAAATCTGTTTTTCGGCGAAGCGGGGTTTTATCGTTTTTCGTTTTTTACTGGACACTAGTAATTGATTCTAAAACATCTTCTATTTCTCTTTTCATCAACTCTTTAGATTCCATGTTTTCTGTGTCTTTGGGGATTGTCCAGTGGAATTCTAGGGGAAGGATTGTCTCGGGTGCGGTGGGGTCGTTGGTGGTGATTGTGATGGTGGTGGCAAAGTTGGCTTTTTTCTGCTTTTGGCCGTCGATGCTCACTGTCAGTTTTTCGCTCTCGCCGGGTTTTATCGTTATGGGGAAATCGCGTTTTCTCCACGTTTTGCCTGTTTCCTCCCTGAACATAGTTTCCACCACCTCGTCGGGGCAGGTTGCACTGAACACCTCTAGGTCGCTGTTGCCCACATTGGTCAGCGTCACGGCATTACGTATGTGAAACGAATGGCAATGTACCAGGAGCCATGGGTCGGGCTTGCATTCGTCGCGCAGCGTGTCCACGTCAAGCATCAGGCGCGGACCCTCGGCGGCATCATCGGCCCATGCCAGGGATGCACTCAAACTCATGATGAGTATAACGAACAGTTGTGCAAATGTGAGATGTTTCATAATTCTTGCATTTTTTGTACGATGCAAAGTTATGAAAAAAATTCGGTTTTTCCGTTACATTAACACCTCATTTCTATAATCGTAAAAGATTAATAATCAAAGGTGTAAAAAATAAAATTCTCACTATTGCCTAATTGGGCGAACATAAAACCCCTTTCAGGCGGTGAAAGGCGTGCAGCCATTAAAATTCTCAACTTTAGCATTTATAGTATCAACAAGCAGATGAGGGTGTGTCAAAATGCAAAATTTTTGCATTGTTATCCCGCAAAAACATATTTTGACACACCCTCTAATCGGAGCAACTATTCAGCAATAGAATTTTGCAGAGTCCTCGCCAAGACCTTATGAAAATCTTTCTCTCGCACAAAGCATAAAGCAAAGAGAGGCTGAAAGCCGACACGCAGAACGCAGTTCTGCACATAACCCTGTCCTAACTGAGCGCAAGCGAAGGCAGGGCAGGGTAAACGCGATACACTATACTGCGGTTGAAGACCGCAACCTTGCACGTTTCGAGGTAGCGGTCTTCAAC
>NZ_JAZLLZ010000191.1:0-1421 GCF_045598405.1 Sodaliphilus sp. | reverse complement strand
TAAAAAAACTATGAAAAACACACTGGGGACAGCCCGAGCGGCCGGGGCAAAGCCCCTTTGAGCGGAAAAAGCTACCGCCTGTTCTGGCTATTTTTCACAGCCTCTTGTCATTTGCGACTGCAAACATAGTAACTCTGTGGGGGAAGTCGCAAACGGAGCATAGAAAAGACCCGCTTGCTGTGGTGGCAGGCGGGTCTGTTATGACGTAGTGAGTGTTGTGCTCTTACAGTTTGTTGAAGGCTTCGTTGATGCTAGCCGCGATAGCAGCCATCTCCTCGGCGGGAAGTTGGAGCTTAGCCTTAGCGAAGTTCATGTCGCCCTCGGTGTTGATGGGAGCCAGGTGAATGTGACAGTGGGGCACTTCGAGCCCGAGCACTGCAACGGCGATGCGCTCGCAGGGCATCACTTGCTTCATGGCAGTGGCCACGCGGCGTGCAAATGCCCAGAGTCCTTGATATTCGTCCTGGTCAAGGTCGAAGATGTAGTTCACCTCGTGCTTGGGGATAACGAGAGTGTGACCCTTGGCAACGGGGTTGATATCGAGGAATGCGTAGTAGTTCTCGTCCTCGGCAACCTTGTAGCTGGGAATGTCGCCAGCAACTATTTTACTGAAGATAGATGCCATAGTCGTGTCTTAGATTGAGATTTTAACGATTTCGAACTGCATCACGCCAGCGGGAACTTGAACCTCCACAACGTCGCCCACCTTGTGTCCGAGCAGACCCTTGGCAATGGGGGTTGTGATGCTGATCTTTCCTTCGCGCAGGTTGGCCTCGCTCTCGGTAACGATGGTGTAGGTCATCTCGTTGCCAAGTTTCAGGTTCTTGATAGTCACCTTATTGAGGAGTTGAACTTCGTCGGTTCCGATTTTAGTCTCATCGATGATGCGTGCGTTAGCAACGAGGTTTTTAAGTTCGGCAATCTTTGCTTCGAGCATGCCTTGTCTTTCCTTTGCAGCATCATATTCAGCGTTCTCTGATAGGTCACCTTTGTCGCGAGCTTCGGCAATGGCACGCACCACGTCGGGGCGTTCCACATTTTCAAGATGTGCAAGCTCGGCCATCTTCTTGTCGTAACCTTCTTTGGTCATGTAGCTAATAGCCATGGTAGTGTTATTTAGGAGTTATTTAGTAAAAAATAGAAGAATCTCAAATCGTTAATTGAGACTCCCCGTGATATTTGTTCACATTTTGCGCTGCAAAGTTAGCAATTTTTTTCGACTTCCACAAATATTACTCAATAAAACCAGGGCAACCGCATCAAAACATTCCAAAACTTCCCGACTTCCCCCACGGAATATTGGATCAGGTTTTGGACCTAAAATGATGGGAAAAAGGGAAAAAAAAACATCTTGCAGGTATATAACTGCTAACACTTTTGTGTAACATGAGGATGTTGACAAAGAATAAATTTTTTGTTAA
>NZ_JAZLLZ010000190.1:0-31832 GCF_045598405.1 Sodaliphilus sp. | reverse complement strand
GGCAGGACAATACCTAAATAACCCCCACCGCCGAACGAAGTGGCGGTGGGGGAAGAAATGCAACACGCACTGCGTCCAGCAGGACGCTAATCGGATCAAATAGGTGAGGCTCAAATGGTTTTACATGCTAAAGTTGAGTTATCTATGTAGTATTTGGGAAGTTAATAACCTCTATTATCCAAACACACATTTCATTAACCTTTAACCACTCAAGTTGATGCTTGCGAAACTTGAGTTAATTTAATATCAGTGCTATTGGGTAAATTGCGTTTGCCCTAAAAAATAAATGCCACCTGGGGGCAAGTCCTGGTGGCATTTGTTTCGTGAATTGTGATGTCTTAATCCTCTGCTACTTCATTGATGGGGATTTGGCGCTTGAACACTTCTTTGAATGTGATGAGTGTCTCGCTGCGGCCTAGACCCATCTTGAGGAACTTGTCGTGGATCACGCTGAGCAAGTGGTCGTTGTTCTGTGCATAGAGTTTCACAAACATGTCGTACTTGCCTGTGGTGAAGTAGCACTCAACTACCTCGGGGATAGCCTTGAGGCGGTCAACAACCTCATTGAACTTGGAGGGGTCGTTGAGGAAGAAACCTATGTAGGCGCAGGTGTCATAACCTACTGCCGAGGGGTTGATGAGGGTGATAGAACCATTAATCACGCCCATGCTGTACAACTTCTGGATGCGCTGGTGAATTGCTGCACCGCTCACGTTGCATGAACGAGCAATCTCCAGATAAGGCTTGCGTGCGTTAAGTGATAACATTTTCAGGATCTTGAAATCCAGTGAATCTAATTTTGAGTTAGCCATAATGAGAACTGATATTTAGAGTTAATTATTTGTCTTGTCTATAATTACTCGCAGTGCAAATAATTATTGTTATTTATTGAAAATTTATTACAAATTGTGCTTGTACTAGTGCATGCATATACTATTGCATAGCATGCACGTTGTATTTCGCAAACAAAGATACATAAAAAAACTGAAACTGGTAATAATTCGTAACAAAAAAACGTCATTTATCACTATTTTTAGTAAACTGACACATTGAAACCCGTCGCAAAACATGTGCATATAATTCCGTAATCGGTTGATGTGTAGCGGGTAAAGTTGTGTGGGTATCAAATTATAAAAAAGAACATAAAGGACATGGTTTCGGTGTCCTTTATGTTCTTGTGTCCCGAGGTTGGGATATGTGCTTATGCGCGTGGCTTGGTTTCAGTTGGCAAACTGGCGTGTGATGGTCATTTGCAGTGCTCCGTCATAGCTGATCTCGGCGCGGGTAATGCGTCCGCGTGTGTCGATTGTGTAGTTCACTTTGCGCTCGTGCACTACAACGCCGTCCTGTATTTCGTTAATGCCAATGAGAAATCTCTTCTGGGTGGCGCTGTCATAGTCATACAGATAGCGGTAAACCTTGCCTGCGGTCTCTTCACGGATGATGTAGCCGTCGTTATACACCAGCGTGCGCACCGACTTGCCGGCCTGTGACACCAATTTGCTCAACGAGCCATACTCGTTGTAGGTGTAAGACCACTTGCTCTCGTCGATGGCTATCGATTGCAGTTTGTCGTTGTCGTCATAGGTCACCACGCTTGTGCTGGGCTTCTCGTCTTTCATCTTGCAAGTCTTGAGGCTGTAGCCGTGCAGGTTGTCATAGCCGTAGGTGTAGGTAGCCACACGTGAGTTGCCCTTGCTGCCCATGACGCTCTGCTCGATGAGCAATCCCTTGTCGTTGAAGACAAAGTAATTGTCGCGAGGCTTTGCCCCGTTGGCAAACTCGATGTGCTCGTTCACCCTGCCGGTGCAGCCGTTGAAGCCGATGTCCATGTGCTCATAGCGGAATGAGTGCGTGGGGTTGTTCACCAGATTAGCATAAAACAAGCGTATGCGAGGCTCGTGGGCTGTGTTCTCTTCGATATATTGCACGAGTCGGTCAAGTGTGGTTTCCTTGTTACAGTAAGAGACCACAATGGCGTTATCGCGATTCTTGCGTGCCTGCTCGATGTAGAACGACTCGGGGTAGTTGTTGATGAAAATATCCCATGCATCCACTGTGCCTAGCTTGCGTGCAGTGTTATAGGCCGTGCGTTCTTCCTGACGCACGTTGGTGGGTTGTGTGTCTTCGGTCTGGGCAGCCACGGGCAGTGCCATGCTTGCCGCTGCCAGTAATGATAATAGTGCTTGACGTTTCATGATTTTTTTTGAGAATAATCAGGGTTTTACTTGTTGGCGCGGCTCAATAGACGCAGGATGTAGAGGAACAGGTTGATAAAGTCGAGATAGAGTTCCAGGGCGCCTATTGTTGACACTTTGCCTGCCATACTGGGATCGGTCATCGATGCCATGCGTTTGATCTTCTGGGTGTCCCATGCTGTGAGGCCAATGAAGATGATCACGCCGGCAATCGAGATGATGAGGTCCAAGACGCCGTTGCCCCAGAAGATGTTAACGACCGAAGCAATGATTACGCCTATGAGTGCCATGACGAGGAACGAACCCAGCTTGGAAAGATCCTGGCGGGTAACATAGCCGTAGAGCGACATGGCGCCGAAGGTGACTGACGTGGTGACAAATGCCAAGCCGATGTTGCCTATCTCATACGCGAAAAATATCACGCTGAGGGTGAATCCGTTGACGAGAGCATAGAGGAAGAATAGCGATGTGGCCACAAGGGTGCTTATCTTGTTGATAGCAGCCGAGATTGCCAGTACCAAGCCCACCTCGACAATCATCAGTCCGTAGAACAGGAATGGACTGCTCAAGATGAACTCTGACACGGCGGGAGTGATGGCTACTCCAAAACTTGTGATGGCTGTGATGATGAGGCCCAGGAACATTTTCCCGTAAACTTGACGCATAACCTTTGCTACGTAAGATTGCAGCGACTGCACACCATGCGATGCCTCTGCATAGGTGCCTGGGTAAGTGTTAGAATAGTTGTTGTTCATATCAAATTTATTTTTACAGTTGCAAAATTAATGTATATCTCTCATGTGACAAAAATATATCAGCATTTTTCGTGCCAAATAAATCGCAATAATTATCGTTCAATGCTGAAAAATTGTTAACATTGCGACAACGTAGTAACTTCACGCTATCAAGAACGTATGAAAATAGAAGAAATAAAGAAACTTGCTCTTGATAAATACATACAATTCAAGACCTGGCAGCAAGAGCCTGTGCAGTTTCATGTAGATGACATGAATGAAAGCACGTGCCTGTGCTGCGGTACTGAATACCGCGGGCACTATTGCCCTGCCTGCGGGCAGACGGGCAAGATCAAGCGCATCTCGTGGAAGTCGGTCATGACCGGCGCTGCCGACGTGTGGGGACTGGGGTCGCGCAGCATGCCACGCAATGTGTGGCACTTGATTTTGCGTCCCGGATACCTCATTGCCGACTACCTGCACGGACGACGCCAGATGTATTTTCCTCCGTTCAAGACGCTGTTCCTGCTGGCTGCCCTCAACCTGCTGCTTGAACACATGGCAGGCACCGACGACTTGTTCACTGCCGAAGACGGACCGCAGGAAGTCGCAGAGTCGCTGAACACCATTTTTCACACTATCAACGATTACCAGGCTTTCCTGTGGATAGGGATAGCGATGGTCATGGCGTGCTTGGCGCGAGTGTTCTTCCGGTTCAGTCCGCGGCTTGGACGCATCAATCTGGGCGAATGCATCTTTGTGCAGGTGTGGATGTCTAACCAGTTCTTGATAGCAGACATTATTGACTCCACACTTGACTTGACCTTGGGCATGTCGTTCAATGACGTGCTGCTGCCATTGCCGTTTGTTTTCATCGCCTACAAGCAGCTCTTCGGCTTCGGCTGGTGGGGCACATTGTGGCGCACGGTGACCGTGGTGGCACTGGTGCTTGCATTCATAATGCTGCTTTTCATGTCGTTAATGTTCTATTACGGCATGTAATAGCGTGAAGTATATAGGCCAAAATTCCCTCTGCCGAAAATGAGGGTTTCCGTAATGATAACCCCGCACATTCTGTGAGCTTTTACGCCTAGAATGTGCGGGGTATTTAACATGCAAAGGTTGGATTTCTCTATTTCTTGATGGGTGAGTTCTGGCGGTTGATGACGATGATGTCGGCGGTGTTGGTTGCGCCGGTGGTGCCTTCGTTCTCGAATGTTCCGCTCACGCGGTATAGTCCGCCGGGCACACGTCGGCCGTAGTTGTCCCGGAGGTCCCATGTGACGGGGAATGAGGTTGCCGCAGTGCTCCACACGAGGTGTCCCATGGCGTCGTTGACCTTGATGCTGACAGGCGCGAGGGGGGGCTGCGAGGCGTTGATAGTGGCCTGTGTGGTTGCCGGTTGCTGGGCAACGGTGAGCTTGACTGTCTCTTTCTTGCCCACGTTGAATGAAATGGTGCGTGAGGTTGCATTTCCTGCTGCGTCGTGAATCGTGAGGGTGAGTGAATGTGACCCTGTGGTGAGCCCGTTGAGCGGGAATGCGATGTCAAGGCTCTGGCCCTGCTGGGTCACTCGTGCATTGTTGCCCACGGTGTAGAACGACTTCTTGCCGCCGTCGAGCACGAGACGCATGTTGCTGCCCATGGATCCCGACTGGTTGTTGATGGCGAGGTTATCGGTAGCGTGAACATAGAGGGTAGAATTGGGGGCAACGGTGGTGCTGGCTCCGAATGTTTCCTCGTCGTTGAGATACATGCTAGCGATGACGGGAGGCTCGTTGTCGTCGGTCTCGGGCTGGGTAAATTGCTTGATGGTGAGGTTTGAGAAAGAGCCGTTCACCATGAAGTCGGTGTTGTCCTTGTGGGCAAAGACAGTGATGCTGCCCAGCTGGTTCACGGCGCGGCAATAGCGTGGCATCACGGCGGTGCCGTGGAAGATGCCATTCTCTACGCGTCCTGTCACCTGGGTGAGTATGTCGCGCGGGTAGTACATGTCAACGATGTAGTTTGTCATCGTCTGGTTGGCAGTGCGGAAGAACCTGGAGAGGTCATAGATGGTGAGAGTGGCGTCGCCGTTGAAGTCGGTGTCGATGGCGCTACGGTCGGGGGTGAGCACTTGCGCTGTGACATTGATGTGTTGCAGCGGTTGTGTTGATGCCGCGGCATCGGGGGCGGTGACGTCGGTGCCGTTGATGCTGGTGATCTGGAACAGCGGCACGGGATAGGTGATGCGCATGGCGGGGTCGCCCAGGAGCACGTACTTGTGGTGGTTGGTGGTGTTGCCACCGAGCGAGAGCTTGGCCAGCTTGTTGATTTCGCCCAGGGTGTGGAAGGTGCCCGACTTGTTCCAGTCGAACATGGTCTTGATCCATGCGCGGTTGAGGTTGTCGTTGCCGGTGGCGAGTACCTGACGTGTGGAAGTGAGCAGCGCAATGGCACCGCCTTGTGGCCTGTGGAACATCTGCTCGGCAATGCCACGCTGGTCGCTGTCGAAGCAAGCGACGTCACAGCATGCAGTGGTGAAGATGGGCAGGTGGTCATAGTTTTTAGACATGACATCGTCGATGGTCCACATGCGGCTGTTAGTGAACGCCTTGGGTCCTGCATGGCCTACATAGGTTGCAAAGAACTGTCCGCGTTGCATCGCTTCGTTGAAGTGCCTGTTGGCCTCGGCGGCAGTGCGAGAGTGCTCGCTCAATATTTCTTCGCCCACGGCTTTGGGATACATGTTGACGTAAGCTTTGTCGAAGGCGAATGACGAGTTGATGTCTTCCTCAACGATGCGTGTGAGCATTTCGGCCTGTGACTGGTGCAGGTCGGGATTGCTCTCTCCGTCCTTGTATTCGGCCGAGAAGAACAAGTTGTTGCGCCAGGGTCCGTAGTCGGGTGCAGTGACATACTTGACGAGTTTGTCGACGTCGCTGGCAGCCTCTTGCGCGTTGGCCGAGGGGATGCGTCCGATGCCTATGCTGAGTCGGCTCGAAGAGAGCGTGCCTCCGGAGTTGTCTTCAAGGAAGCCGAAGAAGTCGTCGGTGGTGTAAGAAGAGCTCTCGTTGTTGCTGTTGTCGGTCTGGTAAGTGATGATGCGGTTCTTCTTGTTAGTAGCTAGCCCGCGGTTGTCATAGGAACCTTCACCCAAGAGCAGGAGATACTTAAACTTGTCGCTGTCGCGGTCATACAGCATCTTGCACAGGAGCCGGTAGGCCATGGCATCGGGTGTGCCGCTGGAAAATTCGTTGAAAATATCTTCCTGATCGACGGCAACAACCTCGAGTCCGTCGGTGAGTGCGTGCATCTGTACTATGCGCTGTGCCTGCTCCATGAACTCGCTGTTGGTGATGATGAGCATGTGGGGCACGTTCATGCCGTGGAGGTTCTGGTTGTCGATGGGCTCAAACGCGGCAATTTTCTTGAGCTGTGCTGCGGGGGTGAAGGCGACGCATTGCGTGAGCATCGTGTCGCTTGCCACGAAGATGCGTCCATACTCGGTCTCGAACAGCGGCAGCTCGACAGGTTTAGCCGGGTTGCTTACGTCCCACACCCGTGTTGAAGGCTCTGACTTTTCCAGTGCCATGATGTCGCCGGTCTCAAACTCGCTGAAAACCATGCGCAACTGGTTGTCGGTGCTGTATTCCATTGAGTTGGCGTGAGTGTAGGTGAAGATGTAGTTGTCGAGTCTAGCGTGCGACATCACACCTGCGCTAACGTCAAACGAAAGGTTGAGCGTGCCTTGCGTGATGGGGGTGTCGGTGATGATGGTGGTGGCTGTATTGCATTCGCCGTAGTAGTTGGCCGCGTTGGCGCTGACGTCGGATTTGGAGAGCGTCAGAGGCATTGTGGTGCCGTTGGCTGCCAGCGTTGCTTTGAGGTTTGTCTTGCCGCTGATGAGCTTGGCGCCGGTATTGATGCGTGCCCTCACCACGTAGCCCTTGTTTCCTGGCATGCTGACATCAAACTTGCCTCCGGTGGTGATGTTCTCGCCCATGAGAGCCTTTCCTGTCATGCCGAAGGAGTACTGGTCGATCTCATGGTAGGTGTAGTCAAAGCTCGTGGTGTGCACGTGGTTGACCGGGAGCATCACGGGCTCGCTTCTCGTCACTGACGCCGAGGGCTTGTCGTCGGCATCGGTGAGGAAGTAATAACCCATAGTGGAGTAGGCGTTGATGCTGCGAGTGAACGACTCGGAGCTCACGTTATAATAGACATTTACAGGCCCGCAGGCATAGAAGCACATCTTTCCGTCCATGCGTGCCACGGGCACCGGCGTGAGGTCGTCGGTGAAAGTGTTGTCAAGAAGTTCCTTGATCATGTGTCCGCCCTGGCCGAATAGTTTCACACGGCTGGCATCGGCAAAGCCCATCTCGAGCAGTTCCTGCTCGGTGAGTTCGTAGATTCCGTCTTCGGGAATGGCGATTTTGACCCACCGTCCTGTTGCTAGTTGTGACTGCGTTGTATATTTAGATGCAGAAAGAGCGTGGGCAGTGGTAGGTAGGGATAAGTATGCGATAGCTATGGCACATGTGGCAATGAAGTGCCTTGCGGTTTTGATATTCATAAGCAAAGTATAGATGTGCTGATTTTTTAAAAAAAATAGGGGGGTGTGTCATAATGCGTTTTGCATCATGACACACCCTCATGGATTTACTTGACGGGGTCAAGGACAATTACCGTAGTCACATTGGTTCCACCTGCAGCCGAGGGAGATGTGAAGTTGCCAAAGATGTTGTAAACACCTTCCTTGACGCGGTTGCCCTGCATGTCGTTGAGGTTCCATGTGGCAGGGAATGTGGATGTTGAAGCCGTCCACACGAGATGTCCCAGAGCATCGGTGACTTTGAGCTCGACTGTGGCGTTGGCCACGGGAGTGTCGGCATTGATGGTGGCCTGTGTGGTTGCAGGGAGTTCCTCTACGCTCAAATTGAAGTCCTCGGGGTTGCCCACGATGAACGAGATGGTGCGAGACGCTGCATTGCCTGCCACGTCGTGCACGGTGTAGGTGAGCGAGTGCTCGCCCTGACCGAGGCTGCTCAACGGGAATGCGATGTTGAGTGACTGGCCGCCGTCGCTCACTGTGGCATAATTGGTCACTTGGTAATAGGAAGTCTTGCCGCCATCGAGCACGAGACGCATGTTGCTGCCCATAGAGGCAGACTGGTTGTTGAACGCGACGTCGTCGGTGGCCTCGATGTAGAGGGTAGAGTTGGCAGGTACAATAGCTCCGTTGGCAAACGACTCTTTGTCGTTGAGATACATGTCGTTGATTGCGGGTGCTGTCTCATCGACGCTAGCGCCGGCGGTGTATTGTGTGATGAGCAGTTTGTCAAACTGGCCGTTGACCATCTTGTCGGTTCCGTCCTTGTGGGCAAAAACCGAGATCATGCCAGTCTCACCCACGGCACGACAGTAACGCGGCAGTACGGCTTTGCCGGTGAACTCGCCGTTGACAACACGTCCTTGCACCTGTGCGAGGATATCGCGCGGGTAGTAAATCTGTTTGTTCTTGCTAGTTGTTTTATAGAGGACGCGTCGGTCGTAGATGGTGAGCGTGGCGTCGCCGTTGAACGATGTGTCGAGGTTGTCGGTATCCTGGATGAGGACTTGAGCCTTGACGGTGACTTCCTGGAGCGGAGCCGCGCTGATGTTGCTGTCGGCCACGGGAGTGCCGTTAACCTCTGTGATCTTGAACAGAGGCACGGGGTAGGAGAGCTGCATGGCGGGATCGCCCAGCAGAGCATATTTGTTCTTGTTGGGCTGTCGTGACGAACCGAACGACTGCTTTGCCTTCATGTAGGCCATGCCGATGGTGGGGATTTCGCCGGTTTTGTTCCATGCGTAGAAATTGCGCACCCATGAAGAGTTGAGCAGCTCGTTGCTGCTGGCATAAACCTCGCGTGTGGTAGTGAGCAGGGCGATAGCACCGCCGTTGGGGTTGTGGAACATGTGCTCGCAAATGCCACGGTGGTTGCTGTCGTAGCGTGCCACGTCGCAGCAAGCGGTCATGAAGATGGGCAGGTGCGGGAATGTTGCCGAAGTGGCGTCGGAGACGGTCCACAGTCCGCTCTTGGTGAGTTTGCGCGATCCTGCATGACCCACATAGGTTCCGTAGTACTGTCCGCGTTGCAGCAAGTTGAGGAAGTGCCTGTGAGCCTCCACCGATGTGCGTTGGTCTTCTTTCTCAAGTACAGTCTCGTTGACAGCGCGTGGGAAGAAGTCGATATATGCCTTGTTGATGATGAGGTCAGATTTGAGTTCGCCGGTGATGAGGTTGGCGTTAGCTTCGGCCTGTGTGATGTGCAGGTCGTCTTCGGTGGTGCCCAGAGAGCTCTCGGCGGCAAAGAAGGCGTTGTTGCGCCAGGGACCGTAGTCGGGTGCCATGACATACTTGACGAGTTTGTCGATATCGCTAGCCGCCTCGGTTTCGCTGGCCGACGGAATGCGTCCCACACCCAGTCGCAGGATGCAGGTGTTGACGTCGCGTCCGCTGTTGTCGTCGAGGAATCCGAAGAAGTCGTCGCAGGTGTAAGAGTAGTCCTCGTGGTTGCTCACGTCGGTCTGATATGTGATGATGCGGTTTTTCTTCACTGTGGTGAGCGCACGGTTGTCGTAAGAGCCTTCGCCCAGCATGAGCAGGTACTTGAACTTGGTCTTGTCGCGGTCATAGAACATCTTGCACATGAGCCTGATGGCCATAGCGTCGGGCGTGCCGCTAGAGAACTCGTTGAATATCTTTTCCTGGTCGATAACCACTGCATCCACATCGCCCAGCTGGTTGTGCATGTCGATGATGCGCTGTGCCTGGTTCATGAACACCTTGTTGGTGACAATGATCATGCCCGGAGTCTCCATGCCGTGGATGTTCTGGTTCTCAACTTCTTCAAATCCTGAAATCTTGTTGAGAGGTTTCTCGGGGTCGAATGCGACAAATGCCGTTGCGCTGGTGGTGGGTTGTGTCGCAAAAGCCATGATGGTGTCGTTGACCGCTGTGAGCTGGTAGTTGACGGGATGGTTGGGGTCGTCGATGTTCCACACCACGGTCGATGCTGCAGCGCTAGGAAGCACAACGGCATCGCCCTCGGCAACAGAAGCGAGGTTGATGGTCATCTGGTTGTGCTCGCTCGGGTCGATAATGTTGTATCGCTGGTAGCTGATGATGAAATTGTCGAGGTGTCCTTGCAGCATTGATGCGCCGCTGCCACCTGTCACGTTAGAGAACGAGAGGTTCACCTTGCCGGTTGCGGGCAGCGACGGAGTGGTGATGTTGCATGCCGGTGCACAGGCGTTGTAGTAGTTGAACGACTTGTCGGGCAGTACGATCAACGCGTCAGTGTCGGAGTAGGGCAGCTTGATGATGCCGCCGGTTGTGGTGAGCGTGGCATTGAGCCTCATGTTGTTGCCCATTGTCTTGCCGCCAGCCGCGATGCACACATTGATGTCGTTGCTAGCCACTTGCGTGAGGTTGAAGTCAAAACTTGTGGTGCCCGTGATGGGTTCGCCCAGCAAAGACTTGCCGCTCTGTCCCATTGAAATGAGTTCTTTCTCATGCAGGAAGTAGCTGTAGCAAGTGAAGATGGGTGTTGTGCACTGCTCGGTCACGGTGATTTCCGAAGTGTTGATGTTGAGAGCATCGCCACCCTCTGTGAGGAAGTAGTAGCCCTGTGTGGCATAGGCATTGAAGTTGCGGGTGAATCGTTTCTCGCTGGCGAGGAATTTCACGTCGAGCGGCCCCTTGCCGTAGAAGCACAGTTTGCTGCCTATGACGGCAGAGCTCACTTGTTGCAGGTCGTCGATGGCCGAGCCGTCGAGTAATTCGGAGATCATGTGTCCGCCGTTGCCATATACTCTCACCTTGCTGGGATCGTTGAAACCCATGGCTTGCAGTTCCTCGGCCGTGATTTCATACACACCGTCGGCAGGAACAGATATTTTGACCCATCGTCCGCTAGCCAGTTGAGACTTTGCGGCATATTTAGACGCGGGGAAGGCTGTGGCCGCCAGCGTGCAAGAGCATGCCAGCGTCAGCATGGCAAATCGGATATCAGTAAGTAGCTTTCTCATTGTTATTATGTGTGCGCGTGCGTTCCTTTTATATTTTTAGTTAAAGGAAAGCGTTGTGGTGAGTAATTATTTGTTAGAATTGACGGGGTCGATGACGATAAGGTCGCCGATGTTGGTTCCGCCAAAGTTAGTTCCGTCCTCGTAGTTGCCGAAGAACTTGTAGAGACCCGCTTTCACGCGGTTGCCCTGATTGTCGTTGAGGTCCCAAGAAACGGGGAACGAGCTGGTTTTCTTGTTCCACACGATGTTGCCGTGAGCATCAGTAACTTTGAGGTTGACCATGGGCGTTGCGTTGAAGTTGCCCTCGGCGATGTCGAATGTGGCAACAGTGGTTGCGGGAGCCTCTTGGGCAGCGAGCACGATGTCGGAATTGTTGGTCACGATAAACGAGATAGTGCGAGTGGCCGAGTGCCCGGCGATGTCGAAGACGGTGAATGTGAGCGTGTGGCTTCCCTCGGAGATGCTGTTGAGGGGGAAAGTGATGCTCAAATCACGGCCGTCGTTGCTTGCTGTTGCACTGTTCTTGACGAGTGAGAACACCGATTTTCCGCCGTCGAGCAGCAGTTTCATAGTGTTTCCCACCGAAGCCGACATGGTGTTGAGTGCCACGTCGTCGCTAGCGTTGATGTAGAGGACAGAGTTCTGCGGAACGACACATCCGTCGGCAAATGCTTGCTCGTCGTTGATAAACATGTTTTCGATGACGGGGGCATTGTTGTCGGCTACGGCTTCGTTCTCGTCAAAGATACCTATTGTGAGAGAAGAGAAGTCACCGTTTACCATGTTGTCGGTGTCGTCCTGATGAGCGTAAACCTTGATTGCTGCGTTCTCGTTGAGAGCCTTGGTGTGTCGTGGCACATACACAGTGCCGGTGAACATGCCGTTAACCACTCGTCCTTGAACACGAGCGAGGATGTCGCGCGGATAGTAGATGCTGCGCATCACGCCGCTGTAAGTCACGTTGCGCAGCAGGCGCTGGGTGTCGTAGAGCGTGAGGGTAGCATCGCCGTTGAAGTCGGTGTCGATGCCCGAGCGGTCGGCTTTTTCAACCTGTGCGGTGACTGTGATTGCCTGCATGGGAGCAGTCTCAACCATAGTGCTGCCATCGACCGGAGTGCCGTTCACGCTGGTGATGGTGAACAATGGCTTGGGATAGTTGCACTTGATGGCGGGGTCGCCCAGCAGTGTGTAGCACAACTTGTTGCCATTGTAAGAGGTTCCGAAGTAAGACTTCATTTTCATGTAAACCTCACCCAGAGTTGCCATTTTGCCAGTTGTGTTGTAGCTGAACAGATTGGAAGCGAAGCCTCGGTTCATGATGTAGTTCTGGTCGTCCCACACCTGTCGTGGAGTGGTGATCATAGCGATAGCGCCGCCTTCGGGGCAGTGGAACATGTGCTCGGCGAGTCCGCGTGTGTCGCTGTCATATCGAGCCACCTCGCATGCCGCTGTGGTGAGGATGGGCAAGTGGGGATAATAAGTGGTCTGTGCCAGAGTAGAGGTCCACATGTTGGTCTTGGTGAAGTTGAGCGGTCCGGCATGTCCCACATAGGTAGCAAAGTACTGGCCGTTGTTGAGATACTCAATGATGCGGCGTCGAGCCTCGCTAGATGTGGTGCCGTCGCTAACCGAGCGCTCGAACATATCGACATATACCTTGTTGCTTTGCAGCTGTGTGCCGAGGTTTTGGGTGAGCTCGCTGATTCCTTCGGCCTGGAAGATGTGTCGGTCATCGTCGCCGGTGTCGCCCATGAAGAGCAGGTCGTTGCGCCAGGGGCCGTAGTCGGGTGTTGCCACATACTTGATGAGCTTGTCAACGTCGGTTTTAGCCTCCTCGACCGAAGCCGACGGATAACGTCCCACACCGATGCGCACCACGTCGCTGTAATGTGAGGGAGATGAGCCAGAATCGTCGTCAAGGAAGCCGAAGAAGTCGTCGCTCACATAAGAGTCGTCCTCGTTATCGCTGGCGGTACTCTGGTAAGTGATGACGCGGTTGGGCTTGTTGCTCACGATGCCGCGGTTGTCATAGGAACCCTGGCCGAAGAGGAGCAGGTTCTGGAACTTGGTCTTGTCGCGGTCGTAGAACATCTTGCACAGCAGGCGGTAGGCCATCGCATCGGGTGTGCCGCTTGAGAACTCGTTGAACACTTGCTCTTGGTCAACAACTGCAACGTCCATGCCATCGACGTCGCGGTGCAGCTGTGCCACGCGCTCGGCTTGCTCCATGAACGCCTTGCTGGTGATGATGAGCATGTGGGGCGTGGAGATTGAGTGCAGGTTCTGGTTGCCGACTTCTTCATAGGAAGAAATCTTCATGAGAGTCATCGAGGGGTCGAACGCTACATACTGCGCTGCCTTGCTGCTGATGCGCGGAGTGAACTCGTAACCTGTGGTCTCTCCTTCTTCATTAACAGCGGGCGAGAGCTCATACTGTACGGGGTCGCTGGCGATAGAGACATTCCACACCACTGTCGAAGAGTTGGCGCCTGGCAGGCTGATGACATCCTGTACAGTGAGGTTGGGAATGTTTATTTCGGTTTGAGCATTACTGTTCTCGGGAATTTTGTTCTCCTTTTTGTAAGAGATGAGCACGTAGTCAAGTTTAGCGGTCTTGATTGTTCCCAGAGGGTTGTTGACCCACACGTTGACGGTTCCTTGCGGCACTATCTCGGGGATGGTAACCGATGCCACGGGCTCAACCGGAGAGTAATAGGTGTGAGAGTTAACGGGCGGGTAGATTGTAGAAGTAGAGAACGGGTAGTCGATGGTGGTCTGTGTCCCGTTGGCCGTGATGCTAGATGCCAGATAAGACTTCGCGCTCACGTTGATACCTGCTCCCACTTTGACCGTTAGCGTGTTGTCGGCAAGTCCGGGCATGTTATAGTCGATGGAGCACACGCCGCTGCCAATGTTGTCGCCGAGGAATGTTTTTCCTGACAATCCCACCGAGATGAGCTCTTGCTCGTAATAGAAATATCCGAGGCCAGTGTTACGCTCCACAGATCCGCGTGACATGCTGGGCTGCTCATCGACAGTCTGCAATGAGTTGACCTCTGAAAGGAAATAATATCCATGTGTAGAGTAGGGGTTGATAGTTCTCTTGAAGTATGGCATATCGGAGCGAGGGTCGGCAATTTCCATTGCCACAGGCCCCAGCGCATAGAAGCATAGCTTGTCGTTGTATCGTGCCACGCTCACAGGTTCAAGGTCATCGGTGTAGAGTCCGTCGAGTTTCTCGCTGATGACATTTCCACCCATACCGAACACCTGCACCTTGCTGGGGTCGCTGAATCCCATCTGTTGTAGTTCGTCGTTGGTGATTTCGTACACACCGGTTGCGGGTACGGCAATTTTCACCCACTTGCCAGTGGCAAGTTTAGAATTGGTCGCAAAGTGTCGCAGCGGGAGAGCCATTGCTGTTGAAGCTGCAATGGTGCTTGCTACCGCAAGAACTGCTAAATGTTTGTTGAAAAATCTTGACATGTGTATGATGTTTTGTTTATTATCGTTAAGTGTTGTTACTTGATTTTGTTCCGGAGTATCGGTTGTCCGTTGACCGAAGCGGTGAGCAAGTCGTCGATGTGCAGCGGTTGTGGCTGCGAAGCAGTCGCTCCCAGGCAAATCACGTCGCCCATCTTGATGGTAGCGTGGCGGCTGATGTGCTCGATAGCAGCCGAAGCCTCGGGCATGAAATCTTGTGGCAAGAGCGTGTGCTCCTGGTCGCCAAGCGTCCACACGAAGGATTGCAGCGGCTCGTAGTCGATCCATGAGCCATAGACTGTGGCACCGTCCATGACCGATGCCATGCCTGCTAGCGACATCGGCTGCATGTCGTGGTCAAGTGGCACGATGGCAAACGATGCTGTCATGGCATCGATGTAGCGGTGGGCAAAACGCGGTGCTATGCATTTGCCCAGCCTGCCCACACGCAGCATGAGCATGGGCATTGCTGCAAAGTGGGGAGCGAAGTCGGGAATGAAAAACGGCTGCCCGCTGCGCAACAGCGTGGAGTCGGCCATGAGTGTGACGCTCATGTCGGTGCCGTTAGTCATATTTACTACCATTATCTTCATTCTCTATGTTGTTAAGGCTCACTTGCGTGTTCCCATCCTGTTGTAGATGAGGGCGAGGTGAGCGTAGATAGACGTATTGGTGATGACGATGTCGTCGGGTGCCTTGATGCGAAACGGCGTGAAGTTCCATATCGCCTTGATGCCGCAGTCGATGGCTGTGTTGGCCATTTGCTGCGAGTGCTCAACGGGCACTGTGAGTATGGCGATAGATGCGTTGTACTCCTGCTGGCGTTGTGCAAGCTCGTCGATGCCATACACCGGAATGCCACACATCGTGGTTCCCACGAGGTCGGGGTTGACGTCGAACCCTGCCACGATGTCGAGTCCATATTGCGACAGACCCTTGTCCTGCATGAGGGCTGCGCCCAGGTTGCCGGCGCCTATAACCACTGCGTTGTGCTTTTTCTTGAATCCCAGGAAGTCGGTCAGTTCCTTGACGAGCTTGTGCACGTCGTAACCGATGCGGGTCTTTCCCTTGATGTTGAGGAACGACAGGTCCTTGGCAATCTGTGAGGCATCGACGTTGAGTTCCTTGGAGATCTGGGTTGACGACACGTGCTCAACGTGAAGGTTGTCGAGCATGGTGACGTAGGCCAGATACCATGGCAGTCGTCGCAGAGTGGGCTCGGGGAGCATGGTTCGTTGCGTATTTTTTGTTTCGTTCATTTCAGTTTTGTTGTTCATGTCGCAGCGTTGTTATTCTCCTATCACTGCGAGTTTCTTTGACTTGGTTGCTTCTCTCACGCCGTCGGTCGAGATGGTGGCCCTGTACACATAGATTCCTCGTGGCACACGGTTGCCTGCCAGGTCGGTAAGGTTCCATGTGATGGGGAACGAGGTGTACATGTCGCTCTGTCCGCTCTGCTGTGTGGTCCACACGAGACGTCCCGAGATGTCGTAAACGCTGATGCCCACGTTGATGGTAGCTTCTGGGCGGTTGTGCTTCACGTAGAAGGTAGTCTCAACCGAGGCGGGGTTAGATGTGGCGTAAACCTCGTAGATGTCGGGTTTGAGTCCTTTCACCACGTTGAAGGAGACGGTGTTCTCGGTCACGTTGTTGAAAACGTCCCACACGCGCAGTCGCAGGGTGTGTGCACCGTTAGACAAGCCTTTGAGTTGGTAGCTGATTGATCCCTTGTAGCCCTGTGATGAGTGCTCGGGAGTGTAGTACTTGTTCACGTCGGTATAGACCACTTTGTCGTCGAGAGTGAGAGTGATTGAGTGTCCTATTCCGGCGTCAGAGAGGTTGATGCCGCTGGCGTCGCTCACTGTGGCAAGCACGATGGGATCCTCGTTGACGTCGCCGCCGTTCTTGAAGTCCTCGCTGTTGAGGCCCATTCTGATGATAGACGGCCCGATGGTATCGGCCTGGGCGGTCTCGTCATATCCGTAGATGATGAAGTCCTCGCTAGCACCTATGGCGTCGTCGCAATGCTCGGCGTCGAAGGCATAGAGGTTGATGAGCGATGGAGTGTAGTTGTCGTAGGAAATCTCGGTGGGAATAGTGATTTTGACCGAGAATTGTCCGTTCTTGACCGAGTCGCTGCTCACCGCAATGCGGTTGCTGTGTTCCTGGTAGGTGAACTCAACGCCTTCCTTGCCATAGCCGTGGGTGGTGACCGACTGGTCGCAGTCGTAGAGCTGGCTCTTGACCGAGCCGTTGAAGTTGTTCACCTTGTTGCCCTTGTGGTCCACGATTGATCCCGTGAAAGTCACCGTTTGGCGTGCCTTGAACTCGGGTTTGTTCTCGGGGTTGACCGGAGTGCCGTTGATGGCCTCGATGCGTGCGGTGTATTTGGGCATGGCCAGTCGCATGGCGGGGTCTCCCATGAGGAAGTAGGACTGGTTGTTGGCCAGGCGTGTCGCGTTGCAAGAGTTGCGGAACACATCGCCCAGTCGCATGGGCAGGCCGTCGCTGTCGCGAGAGAAGAGGTTCTCGTACAGTTTGTTGCCCAGAATGGCGTTGGCGGTGATACCTGCCTGGCGGTTAGTGCTCAACACGGCGATGGCGCCGCCGTTCTTGTTGAGGAACATGAGTTCGCCTCCCGATTCTTCAAGGGCATCGTATCGTGCCAGCTCACAAGTGGTGGCGAGCATGAGGGGCAGGTGCTTGTAGAACATGTTGTTGAGGTAGTCGTTGTTGCGCACGATGTTGTTGTCCGACACCACGTTGGGGCTAGAATGTCCGTTGTATCCCCACATGATCACGCCGTCGCGCAGGCCGCCATAGAGGTCGTTGCGAGCGCCAGGGTAGTTGCGTGAAGAGCCCAGGCTCTCCGACTCGTAGGCATCGAGATAGATGCGCTTGAACAGGTAGTTGTTTCCTTCTTTTTTCTGTGCGCTCTTGATATACTCTTCGGTCTGTTTCATGAAGTCGCCCCCCTGCTCGTCGTCGGCAACGAGTATGGCCTTGTTGCGCCAGGTACCGTAGTTGGGCGAAGTGATGTAGTTGATGAGTTTGTCCACAGCAATGCGTGCCTCTTCCTCGCTCTTCACGGGGAAGCGTCCCACTGCGATGTTCTGCTCGTTGCTGCCCCAGTTGTTGCCAGAGCCGTCTTGCAGCGATGAGACAGGCGCGTCGGTGCAATAGGTGTTGCTTTCGATGCTGGAATTGGGCGATTGCCAAGTGAGTAGGGCAGGGAATGACAGGGCCTTGAACTCGTTGGTTATCTGCTTGTTGTCGAAAGTGCCGTTGCCGAACATCAGTGCATACTGCAAGTGATGTCCCTTCTCATCGGTGCCGCGGTCGTAGAAATACTTGCACAGCATGCGGTAGGCCATCATGTCGGGCATGCCTGATGAGAACTCGTTGAATATCTCATCCTGCGCCAGGGTGAGCACTCTCATGCTGTCGAGTTGCTCGTGCAGAACTGCCACGCGAAGCGCTTGGTTCATGTAGCGCGGGTGAGTGATGATGATCATGTCGGGCACCTCCATGGCATGGATGTCCTGGTTGGCTACTCGTCCCACTATCTGCGGAGAAGCAAAGCTGTGATTGATGTTGAAAATCGCATACTCACGCTGTCCTTTGTAAGCCGTAGCAAAGGCTGTGGTAGTGCCGCTGGTGGCGGTGTTCAGTTCCACGGGGGCGTGAGCCTTTGTAACGTCCCACACATGCACACCCTCGCCGGCACCGGTAACTGCCATGGCCACGCCGGCCTCGTAGTTGTAGGGCGTGGCAAAGTAGAGCGAGCCGTTGTCGAGTGCAAGGCGACGCTGGTAGTTGATTGTGATGCTGTTGAGTCGTGCCAGTGTCACGGTGGCATTGTTGTTGGTGTATTTGATTGTGTAGTTCAAGTCTTCCTTGTCGAGGGTGAAAGTCTTGTTCATCTTCTTCACCGTGTAGTAGAGATGTTCTGACTTGTCAAACTCAAACTTGTCGGAGTTGGCGATGGGCAGGTTTGTGCCGTTGTACTGGAAAGAGAAGTTGCCGCCTCCGCTGGTGCTGCTTTGTCGCACGCCGGCCAGTGTGACCGTGTTGACCTCGGAACCCGGCACGAGGCCTTTGAGTTTGAACTGGTACACCTGGTTGGGGTTAGAGATGAAGTCCTCGCCCAGGTAGTCGCGGCCTATCTGCCCGGGGTTTACCAATTCTTTCTCGTGGAAAAGCCTCTCGGTGAACGTCGTCTCTGGCGTGCCTGTGATGGGCGACTCGTCGTGAGCCACGGCGATGTCGGTGTAGTCGTTGCTGTCGGTGACAAAGTAGTAGGCCTCTGTCGCATAGGGGTGCTGTTGCGGAACAAACAGCATAGGATTAGTGCCTCGTGCCCATGTGAGATTGCCCTGGGCATAAAACAAGAGCTTGCCGTTGCTTCTCAACACGGGAACCTGTGGCAGGTCGTCGGGGATGTCGGTTGTGAGCGTTTCGCTCATGGGTGCGCCGCCGCGGCCGAAGACGTGCAGCGAAGCCACGCCTCCGCTGAATCCCCAGTTGCGGGCATCGGCATCGGTAATCTGGTAGATGCCGCTATCGTTGATCTTGATTTTCACCCAGTTGCCTTGCGACAGCTTGGAAGACTGGGTGTAGTGTGACAGGGGAAATGCCGAGGATTGTGGCGCTGAAATCGTTAATGCAGCAAGGGTGAACAAACCTGCGGCAAGGACACGTGCTATGATGTTTTTTCTCATGTTCATGAACAGTTCTAATAAATTTTATTTATTATCTAACGCAAAATTAGTGAAATTATTGCGTAACCGCAAATTAAATGCGACATTTATCCCCTCGATTATAGAGTTTTTTTTCAAAGATTCAGCAGCAACAGGCAAATCACAAGAATGACAGAGTGTAAAGATATTGTAAAAAATAACTTTATACTATGGTGTTGTTTTGTGGAGATAAACGAACTTCTGTGTTTGGTTATGGGAGGAAAATGAAATGGACTTTTTGAATTCGGGGTTTATTTGGGTAGAATTATATGATTCTGTTGATTGATAACTAAATAATGTGGTTTCTTTTTAAAAACTAGATAAAAAGAACCCTCCCTTTTAACTAAAAAATATGTTAAATCAGGGATGAGCGAGAGGCGCTGGGGTGAGTGTTGTGGGGGTGGTTGTGTTGGGTGCTAATTGTATATCTGATGGGTTTGTTTGGTGGCGTGTTGCGTTTTTGGGGAGAAAATCAAGGTTTAAAGGTGGGCGTAAAATTTTTATTTTTAAAGTAAATTTAGTAATTTTGCATTTTATAATGTGTATAAATTGACTTATAGTGGAAACAAGGTACATTTTCGTTACAGGAGGTGTCGTGTCATCTCTGGGCAAAGGAATCATTTCGTCATCAATAGCAAGGTTGCTCTTGGCAAGAGGATATAGCGTTACTATCCAGAAGTTTGACCCGTATATCAACATTGACCCGGGCACACTTAACCCCTATGAACACGGGGAGTGTTATGTGACAGTGGATGGTCATGAGGCCGACTTGGATTTGGGACACTATGAGCGTTTCACCAATATCAAGACAACCCGCGCCAACAACATCACCACAGGACGCATCTACCAGAGCGTGATTGACAAGGAACGCCGTGGCGATTATCTGGGCAAGACTGTGCAGATCATCCCCCACATCACTGATGAAATCAAGCGCAATGTGAAACTGCTGGGAAACACTGGCAAGTTTGACTTTGTGATCACCGAGATAGGCGGCACTGTGGGCGACATCGAGTCGCTGCCCTTCCTTGAAGCCGTGCGCCAGTTGAGGTGGGAACTGGGCAATCGATGCGTGTGCGTCCACCTCACCTACGTGCCCTATATCCATGCTGCCAAGGAACTCAAAACGAAACCCACGCAGCACTCGGTGAAGCAACTGCAACAGGTGGGTATCCAGCCCGATATCCTGGTGCTGCGCACAGAGCACGATGTCCCCATGGCAATGCGCCGCAAGGTGGCTCAGTTCTGCAACGTGAGCCCTGAGGCCGTGATCCAGAGCATCGACGCGCCCACCATCTATGAGGTGCCCTTGATGATGCTCGACCAGCAGCTTGACTCGATCATCTTGCAGAAGACCGACACACCGCTGCGCAGCATGCCCGACCTGATAGACTGGTGCAACTTCCTCGACAAACTCAAAAATGCCGAGGGCGAGGTAAAGATAGGCCTGGTGGGCAAGTATGTCTCGCTTCAAGATGCCTACAAGTCAATCGACGAGGCGCTGTTCCAAGCATGTACCTACAACGATTGCAAACTCAACCTGACCTATGTCAACAGCGAGAAGCTTACCGATGGCAACGTGGAGGAGATGCTTGGCGCGATGGACGGTGTGATAGTGGCTCCAGGCTTCGGCCAGCGTGGCACCGAGGGCAAGTTTGTGGCATTGAAGTGGTGCCGCGAGCACGATGTGCCCACATTCGGCATCTGCCTGGGTATGCAGTGCATGGTGATTGAGTATGCCCGCAACGTGCTGGGATATGCCGATGCCAACAGCGTGGAGATGGACCCCAACACCCACTACAACGTCATCGACCTGATGGAAGAACAGAAGAGCGTGACCAACATGGGCGGAACCATGCGACTGGGTGCCTATGCCTGCCGCTTGCTTGATGGCACGAAAGTTGCACATGCTTATGGTAAGCTTGAGGTGGAGGAACGCCATCGCCATCGCTTTGAGTTTAACGAGGACTTCCGCGCCCGCTTTGAAGAAGGCGGCATGAAGTGCGTGGGCGAGAACCCCGAGACACACCTCGTGGAGGTGGTGGAGGTGCCCGGCAAGCGCTGGTATGTGGGCACGCAGTACCACCCCGAGTACAGCAGCACGGTGCTCAACCCGCACCCGCTGTTCATGGACTTTGTGCGCCATGCTATTGAATATAGAAACGAGAAAAAACAATAAGAATAAATAACCACAAAATCGAAAAGTAAAAGTTTAACAAAGCAGATTTATGGATAAAAAAACGCTTACCGGATTGCTGTTGATGGGATTGGTCATCTTTGGCTTCACATGGTTTAATCGCCCCAGCGAGGCTGAACTCGCTGAGAGGCAGCGCATCCAGGACTCCATCGCACTTGTTGAGAAGAAAGCCCATCAGGCTGCGGTTAAGGGCGGTGTGGCCGACATGCTCACTGCCGATGAATTATCAAGACTAAAAAGTGTGCTCACTGCGGGTGACTCGACAAAGGCCGGAATAGACAAGGACGGCGTGAAGCTGTCGCTCAAGAACGGCGTGATCGCCGGTCAGATCGACCTGGGCGACGCCAAGGTTGACTTTGCCGAGGTGCTCAACGACTCGACTGCCAACGCTGCGCTGCACAACCGTGCGGTAGCTGCTGTGAAACAAGCCCTTGAAACCTACAACAAGAGCGGCATGTTTGCGTCAAACCTCTCGGGCGAGGACAAGGTGGTCACTCTCAAGAACGACTCGCTCACAATAGAACTGAGCACAAAGGGCGGCACTATCACCCGTGCTTCGCTCAACGCCTACAAGGCATTTAATGCCCCCCACGTGGAAGTGTTCACTCCTGGCGAGAACCAGTACAGCTTCGTGCTGGGCAATGACACCCAGACATTTGACACCAAGGACTATTACTTCACGCCCACGCAGCTCAACGACAGCACCGTGCTCATGCAGCTTGTGCTTGACAATGGTGCAAAGTGGGGCCTCAAGTACACCCTCGTGCCCGGCAGCTACATGGTGCGCATGGAGATTGTGCAAGAAGGCATGGAGACTGTGGTTCCCAGCAAGTATAACAGCATCGAACTCAACTGGAACCAGAAGATGGCGCGCCACGAGGAAGGCAAGATGTTTGAGGAACGCAACAGCGCAATCTACTACAAGATGCTGGGCAGCGACGGCGATGTGGAGAACACCAGCGAGAGCGGTGATGACGACGAGAATATCAAGGAACGCCTCAAATGGATTGCTACAAAGAACCAGTTCTTCTCGGCAGTGCTCATTGCTGACAGCTGCTTCAACGGCGGTATCCTTGACAGCAAGGAAATCAGCAAGGACGATGCCGACTACCAGAAATATTTGAAGAACTTCTCGGTGCGCACATCAGTGCCCTACGCCAGCAACAAGGCAAACCCCGCGTCGTTCTACTTCTATCTGGGTCCCAACCGCTATCCCACGCTCAGCGACTATGACAAGTATTCGCCTAACGAGGATCTGCAGCTCACACGTCTCATCCCGCTGGGATGGACCTTGTTCCGCTGGATCAACACTTATGTCGTGATTCCTGTGTTCACATGGCTGGGCAAGTACATAGGCAGCTATGGCATCATCATCCTCATTCTCACCATTCTCATCAAGCTCATTCTCTCGCCCCTCACTTATAAGAGTTATCTCTCGCAGGCAAAGATGCGCTTGCTCACACCCGAGATCAACGCCATCAACGAGAAGTATCCTGGCGACGAGAATGCGATGAAGCGTCAGCAGAAGACGATGGAACTCTACAGCATGGCTGGTGCAAGCCCCTTCGGCGGCTGTCTGCCCATGTTGCTGCAGATGCCCATCCTCATTGCGATGTTCACCTTCTTCCCCTCATGCATCGAGCTTCGTGGCCAGTCGTTCCTGTGGGCTGCCGACCTCTCGGCTCCCGACAAGATCTTTGAGTGGACTGCCCAAATTCCTCTTATCTCATCTTACTTCGGCAACCACATCAGTCTGTTCTGCTTGCTCATGACAGTGACCAACATCCTCTACACTCACCTGTCGATGCAGTCGCAGAACCAGCAGAGCGCAATGCCCGGCATGAAGTGGATGATGTACATGATGCCGCTCATGTTCCTCGTGTTCTTCAACAACTATGCATCGGGCTTGAGCTACTACTACTTCATCTCGCTTCTCATCACAATCGCACAGACCTATAGCTGCCGTCTCTTTGTGAACGAGGAGAAGGTGCGTGCCAAGATTGCCGAGAACCGTGCTAAACCCCGCAAGAAGAGCGGTTTCATGGCTCGCCTTGAGGAGGCACAGCGCATGCAGCAGCAAGCCATGAAGGAGCAGGAGAAACGCAACAAGCGTCGCAGATAATATCCTCAGGGGTTCTGTTAATCACTAGCAGGTGGTTAACAGAACCCGCCTAAAAGTGAATTATTAAACAATACTGAATTATGAATTATCAATGTCCATTTTGCGGAGGAGAGTTCTCGGCCGACAACGGAGTTGAAAGCGTGATGTGCCCTCACTGCAACGAGGAGGTGCAGCTAGTACCCACCGAGGAGCCTCTGGTTCCCGAGGAGGTGCCCCAGCAACCCCAGCGCCCGGTAGGTGTGTTCGAAGTAGGTCCTTCGGGTAAGAGCCGTGGCGTTGCTGGTCTGCTCGCCATCTTTTTGGGTATGTGCGGCGCGCATTATTTCTATCTGGGCAAGACCAAACCTGCCGTGATCAATATTGTTGCTTCACTTCTGTGCCTACTCATGCCGGTAGTGAAGATAGCAGATCTCATCATCGGCATCAGGATGCTCATGGCAACCCAGGAGGAGTTTGAAGAAAGATATGTCTATAACGACTCGATTTATCCTTTCTGATAGGTGCTAGGTATTATTCAGGCAAACTAATTGTATTAACTATAAACTATAATTTAAAATTTTACTATTATGACTTATCAATGTCCCAAGTGTGGCGGTTCATTTACCGTGGAAGGTGGGGTGCAGAGCGTTCAGTGCCCTCATTGCAATGAAGTAGTTCAAGTGGGTGTTCCCCAGGCACAGATGCCTAAGCGTGAGGTGGAATTGTTTGAAGCAGGTCCCTCAGGCAAGAGCCGTGGCGTAGCAGGTTTACTGGCGATTTTACTAGGCGTATTTGGCGCTCATTATTTCTATTGTGGCAAGATTGGTGGTGGTATAACCTTCTTGCTTATTATTTGGTTAGTCTCTCTTGTTACTTGTGGAGTAGGAGCAATTATATCTATTGTTCCCGTAATTCAGGGTATCTTAATGTTCACTATGAAACAAGAAGACTTTGAGAACAAGTGGGTGAATACTTCATCGTTTATGCCCTTGTTCTAAATAACAACACATGGCAAGTCGTTACAGAGGTAAGAAAGGCAAGAAGACTAATTACATCAAGTACTGCTTGGTGGCGGGTCTTGTGCTGGTATCGGTGTTAGCTGGATACCTTGCCTACAAGCATTACGGCTTTGCAAGATTTTTTCACCCCGATGTCACGCTCGGAGAAAAATATTCCGTGCGTGGCATCGATGTTTCTAACCACAACGGCAAGGTCAACTTTGACAAGGTAGCCGCTGCTGGATATAGCTTTGTATATGTGAAGGCTAGCGAGGGAGCAACCTACAAGGATGCCCGCTTCAAGGCCAACTGCAACAAGGCTGCTCGCTCGGGGCTCAAAGTGGGTGCCTATCACTTCTTCAGGAATAACCGCGACGGCCTGTCTCAAGCACGTAATTTCATCGACCAGGTACGTGCCGTGGACCTTGACTTGCCTCTTGTCATCGACATCGAGGACGCGGGTAACGATAACTCGGTGGAGACAGCACTTGTGCACTCGCGACTGCGGCAGATGGCAGCCGAACTAAAAAGGGCTGGGTACAAGATCATGATTTATACCAATGGCGACGGATTCAAGAAGTATTACCAGCCGTGCTTCAAGGGAGAACCGCTATGGCTGTGCACCTTTAATGACCCCGACTCGGTGAAAGGCAAAGGGCACGTGATGCAGCAGTATTGCCATTGGGGCAGGGTGCCCGGCGTGAGCGGCGAGGTGGATCTCAATGTGTATATGGGAACACAACGTCAGTGGGTCGATTGGCTGGAAGACATTAAGTAATAATGCATAAGGCGATTATTTGCCTTTAAAAAAAATACATCACACGATGAGAAAATTTCTAGTTGCAACTATTATGCTCGTGTGGACACTGTGGATCGCGGTGCCGCAGTTGCAGGCTTCGGTCTATACGTGGAGTAAGTATAACCTCACGTTTGAAACCCCTGACGGCGGTTTTGTGACATATAGCACTGCCACTCGATTTGAGATGCAGTGGGACGACATGATGTTCACAATCCAACTCTACAACAAGGACAAGAGCAACGACAAAGACCTGAAAGAAAACCTCACCCGCAAGGCCATGGGCTACAACATGTATGACACGAAGCACGGCAAGATGAAGGTAAAGGGATTCAAGCCCGTGTATATCGAGGGCACAATGCCCGATGGCAGCCGTGCCGTCATTGCCGACCTGGTGAGCAACAACCAGAATCTCATTGTGGAGGTGACGGTGCAATACCTCTTTGGCAACCGCGAGACGGTGGACGACATCATCAAAAGCTTTGCCGAGGGAAAGGCCGAAAACTACAAGGAGAAAAAGCACAAGCAGAAGGTGCAAACCAAGGAAGATGCCGACCGTCAGGATAAAGACCGCCGGCAAGAACAAGACCGCCGTGAAAAACAACGCAACCGCAAGACATTTGACGCTTGAATGATTTTATTATGAAAAGATTGTATCTGTTGCATCTGGCAATGTGTGCCGCCGTAACGTTAATGGCACAGACCACTGTGGCCGACAGCGCTGCGCTGTTCTTGCCCCTCATCTATGACACTTATAACACCAGCGACTCGCTTCCCGCCGCCGCTTCCGCCTCGCCCTACAAACTCGATGCTGGCGATGGCTGGCTGCGCGAGGCACAGCAACGTTCACAGCGATATGAAAGTATCAGGTATGCCCTCATGCTGCTCAAGCCATCGCTGGTGAAATACAATACCGCAACCTTGCCCGAGCCTCCCAAGGAGTATGCCATCAAGAGCGATCCCACCAAGGCTCTGCTCACGGTGGCTCCGCCTGCTATCGTGCAACCCGAGGAGAAGAAAATCGAGCAGGACGCCATCAGCATCAGGAACTGGCTGCATGAGTTCAAAGGATCGCTGCACTTCACCCAGGCCTACATCAGCGGCAACTGGTATCAGGGCGGCGAGAATAACATGAACATTCTGGGTGACATCGAGTGGAAATGCAATCTCAATCAGGATGCCCACCCCAACTGGATGTTCAACAACACCATGCACTACAAGCTGGGCGTATCTACTGCCCACGGCGACTCGCTGCGCAACTATATGTTCAACGAAGATAACTTCCTGTTCACCTCGCAACTGGGCTACAAGGCAGTGAAGCACTGGTACTACAGCGCCACGCTTAACTTCAAGACCCAGTTCTTCAACACCTACAAGACCAACACTAACGACATGAAGGCTTCATTCCTGTCGCCAGGCGAGTTGAACGTGGGTCTCGGTATGACCTATAGCAACAAGAGCGAACACGGCGAGCGCACCTTCAACATGGCCATCGCTCCCATTAGTTACAACATGAAGATATGCCGCGACATCGAGCACTTGAACCCCACGTCGTTCGGCATCGACGCTGGCCACCGCACCAAGCACACCTTCGGTAGCAACCTCGAGGCGAAGTGGGTGATTAATTTCACTCCCTCCATCTCGTGGAGCTCGCGACTGTACACGTTCACTAACTACCACTACGTGCAAGGCGACTGGGAGAATACGTTCTCGTTCAGTATCACCCGCCACTTGAACACGCAGATCTATGCCCACCTGCGCTACGACAAGTCTCGCCCCTACGACGAGGAATGGAAATACTGGCAGTTTAAGGAAATATTGAGCTTCGGCCTCACTTACCGCTTCGCAACCAACTGATTTTGATATAAAAATGCGACTCGTTCTGTGATATATAAATGCTATATTTGTCATTCTTTATGACTTGATTTTTATCTAATTAGCATCTTTTAAGGATGAAGATGAGTATCAATTGAAAAAATGTAGTATTTTTGCAAAGCAAAAGGTCGGTACATGACCTGATTATTAGAACATAATATCAATTATACTAATGATAGATTTAAGAAATCCAAAGTTAGAAGATTTCAAGCACATTAAAGCTCCTATTCGAGAGTCTGCTACTCGAAAGACTTTTGCTTCATTCTATAAGGTGAAGCCAGGTAGTTATGTCATTCCACGTACCGAACATAAAGTAACTAAACTTCCAGAAGGTATTTTATGAGTACATTCAGTAAGGATTATGATGGTCTTGCAGATGCCATTATAACGAATGCAATCGTGATGCCTGCTGTAGAACTTAAGGAAGGTGAAAAGTTGCCACCTTATTATTATACTGACAATGCTGCATGGGATACGGGAGCACAGTTTACATTCATTTCTCCTAGAGTAGTGGATATGCTAGGGCTTAAACCATATCGAGAGGGTGAAATTATGGGTATCGGTGGTGATCAGACAGCGAAAACTTATATGGTTCATATTGGTCTGCCTGATGGTTACTTGACTCATGATGTTGAGGTATATTGCAGTGATATAGATGATTATGATATACTTGTAGGTATGGACATAATCACGTTAACCGATTTCTGTATAACAAATAAAGACAAGAAAACAAAATTTGCATTCCGAACTCCATCAGAGGGGGGAATTGAATTATAACATAAAGAAGATATAGAGTTTCTTGATCTTTGTTTTTGTTTGATATTGGGAGCTACATGAATGCTTACCACTTTGCAACCAACTGATTTTGATATAAATATGCGACACGTTTTACTATTTCTGCTTGGTCTTATCTGCATTGGGAATGCTATGGCTGTCATGGTGGTGCCTGGCATGTCGGGATTCTATGAGGGTGTGGATGAGGACTCCATGCGGGTGAAGTTGTCGCAAATGGATTTGCAGCCCATTGAGGGCATTTGGTACTATCCTGCCGAGGACATGACGGTGGCTATTGAACGTTATGAGGATGCTGGATTAAGCTTCCATGGCCAGAATCCGCCTTATCACATCGTGCTGCTTTCCAGCCCCGACATCGATTTGCTCCCTGGCACAGAGATCGGGTATGTGGAAGGCAGTGCCAAGCCTGGCGAATACATGCTACACATCTTCACCGAACGCGACAATAACGGCATGCTGCATAGTCCTGTGAAGTGCTATGCGCTACTCAACCCGCAGGCGTCGTCGATAACCTTTGAGCGGCCCAAATGGAACGTGAAGGTGCGCGTCAACTTTGCCCGGTTTTTGCCCTCGCTGTTCAAGGGAGTGTCGATAATACCCCACAAAGAAGAGAAGAAAGTCTCGGAGGGATTCCGCAAGATTTTCCCCGAGGGAGGCAACGGCAATCCTGTAAACAAAGTGATATACCTATGAAACGTGTAGCAGCAACCATCGCAATTATTGTCGCACTGGCTGTGACGATGCAGTCGCGCACTCGCACCACCCAGGCACGGCTTGTCACAGGCGACGTGCCGGTGGAGCGCATTGCTAGCATTGCGAGCGACACCGTTACCGATGCCGTCGATCAGAATGCTGTGACTCTGCGTGGCTTCAACAAGCGTGCCAGTGATGGAAAGGAAACATTTTTTGTGACCAACAACCTCAATCATCGTATCTCGTCGGTGCGTCTGCTCATGCGTTACACCATGCTCAACGGCGTCATGCTGCACGAGCGCACTGTCACCGTGCCTGTGACGCTTGCTCCCGGTGAGACACAGTTGGTGTCGGTCAAGTCATTCGACGTGCAGCGTCTGTTCTACTACTACGGAGGTCCCAAACCCCGCAAAAGCGCCACCCCCTTCAAAGTAGCAGTCCGTCTCCAAGGCTACGACATCCCCGTGGGATATTAAGATATTATAACTGAAAGAAATTTAAATAATTAGAATAATTTATATTTTCAGTTTAATCAGAGCAATTGTAATAACTATTCACCAATGTCTAATTTTTGAAGCCCCCGCGCTGATCTCACTGATAACACGGATATAACTTATTCGTGTTTCGCAAGCGAATTGAAATAAATGCAACAAGCACCGCGTCTAGAAGGACGCTAATCGGAGTAAATTAGTGAGACTCAAATGGTTTTAACACACGAAACTTAAATTGTATAGTTAATAGAAACCACCTTTAGTAAAATACATAGATACACGCAAAAATGTCAGTTTGGTATAACATGTGTTACAAAGTTTTATAAAAAAGACCAATCACATGGGGGCTTTTGCTCGTTTTTGAGAAATTTTTCATAAATTTGCAAAGCAAAGGTTATACGCTTTAGTTACTGTAAGTATGAAAACATTCAATACAACGGGTACTTGTCGCCCGAATGAACACTATATGGTGGACATCACCGAACGCTTGGAAATCATCCGTGGGATGGTTGCCCAGGGTAACTATTTCTGTGTCAACCGTGGTAGGCAGTATGGCAAGACCACCACTTTAGCGGCTTTGGCTGATTTTCTACAGAACGATTATTGTGTTTTTAGCATCAGTTTTGAGGGCTTGGATGACTCTAGCTTTAAAAGTGCATCCACAGTCAGTGCCGAGTTTCTTAAAATCCTGAAAAGACACGCACGAGTCAATGGCTCGTCAGAAGCCATGCAGTCGCTTCTCAAAGAAGTCGTACCCTTGGGGTGTAAGGAAATCGCAAGCACAGACTTTACGGAAGTTATTGATGAATTATGCACCCTCTCAGAAAAGCCAGTGATAGTTATGATTGACGAGGTTGATCAAGCTAGCAACAATGATGGGTTCATCACGTTTTTGGGTGTGCTTCGCAATATGTTTCTGTCACGCGAAATGTTCAGAACTTTCCAGAGTGTCATCCTCGCGGGTGTCTATGACATCAAGAACTTGAAACTGAAGATTCGCACGGAAGACGAGCATCAGTATAACTCGCCATGGAATATCGCGGTTCCTTTCGATGTGGACATGAGTCTTTCGGCAAATGGCATTTCTGGTATGCTTGCTGAATACAAGGCAGATCACAACCTGACGTTTGACGAAGTATTCGTGGGGCAGATGATACGTGACTATACTGCCGGCTATCCATTTCTCGTGAGTCGTATATGCCAGATTATAGATGGAGAACACTACACATGGGACAAAGAAGGTGTGCTGAAGGCTGTCAATTCTTTGCTCAAAGAGAGTAATACGCTCTTTGATGATATGCAGAAGAAACTAACCCAGTTTCCTGGTCTTTCCGACATGCTGAAATCCATAATATTTGGCGGCAAGCGTGTGCCTTTCAACTATTACAATCATGATATCAACATTGCCGTTATGTTCAACTTCGTGAAGGAAGAGGGCGGAGCGACAAATATAGCTTGTCGCATCTTTGAGACATGGCTTTACAACTATTACATCTCTCTTGACAAGCCATCCCACATCTATCAGTTGGGCGAATACGAAAAGAATCAATTCGTCCATGATGGTTTTCTTGATGTGCGCCTTCTCATTGAGCGTTTCTGTGTTCATTTCAACGAAATCTATCGCCCTGGGCACGATGATCAGTTTATTGAGGACAATGGCCGAAAGATTTTCCTTACCTACCTGCGTCCTATTATCAACGGTATAGGCAATTACTACTGCGAAGCCCAGACACGTGACCTCACCCGCACAGACATCATCATAGATTATCTAGGCCAACAGTACATAGTGGAGTTAAAAATTTGGCGAGGACAATCGTATAATGAGCGAGGCGAGAAACAACTTGCAGAATATCTTGAACGGTATAACCTGCAAACTGGTTACATGGTAAGTTTCTGCTTCAGTAAGACAAAGAAGTTAGGCTTGCTGCCACCAGTAGAATTGAATGGCCGCACGCTGATAGAGGCTATCGTATAAATAATTCAGGCATCAAAAAAAAATAGACCTATACGCCTAACAGAAAATAAGCTGGATTTCCTTTCAACATGAGGAAATCCAGCTTGTTTCGTGTGTTATAGATTATAAAGCATTATTGCCATCTTCATAACCTTTCATGAAACCACGGCGATATTCGTTATACAACGCACGATTGTTGTAGTTCTCTTCTCCCAAACCGTTGTATCTACGACAATCGCTCATATAATTGTCTTTAAGATATTTTTCGTTGTTATCAGTATAAAAGCCTAATCTCATCGTGTGATGTAGCATACCTTTGTCATAACCTTCCTTATAGGCTCTTTCTTTAAGGGAGGCATCGGGTGATGATGCTTGTGATGTGGTTACGGTTGTTTGCTCAGTTGTTGCTACTGTTGCTTCTGTTTCGCTTTGGGCAGAGGTTGCTGAACTTTGCTGGTCTGCTTGCATTTCTGCCTGCATTTCTTGTCTCACTTGATTTTTGATTTGTTCTAACTCGGCATCTGTGAGTTTCTTTTGCTGCTGAACACAACTGCACAATCCCAGTATTACAAGGACTGCAATAAATTTAACCCAACTTTGACCCCTTGAAACTTTTTTTAATGAATTTTCGGGGGTGTTTGGCGGCTAAATCGCTGGTTTTCAATAGCGGCATTCCCGAAAATCAAATTGTAGTACACAGGAATGTCGCCGGAATGTTGTATCTTT
>NZ_JAZLLZ010000189.1:0-24615 GCF_045598405.1 Sodaliphilus sp. | reverse complement strand
GGATTGGGGAAAGGGGCAGTGTGCCCGCTCGTGACAAAAACACACAGAACTTAGCACGTTGCCACCGATCCGGCCAGGCGATGCCCCTCTAACGCGTGCAAAAACGTTAACAAATTTTATACTGCGGATTTGAGGAAATAATTTAATTTTCTTTTGTTCTTTTGTTCTTTTGTCCTTTTGTTCTTATGTCAAATAAATCACCCAGAGGGCGCTGCGCTTGAAATTTGCTGAAAATAAACTGAAAATACAAAATCTGCGCAATCTGCGCAATCAGCGAGAGAAAGAAAAACTTCCCCGAGTTCTGCGAGTTCCCCGAGAGACACAAGAACAAAAGAGCGTGAAATTCCTTGTGGGGAAAATCACGCTCTGCAAGCTGTTATTGGAAGTTATAAATAATGTGGGGTGCCTCGCAATCAGTCGCGGGCGTCCACTTTTCTTTACTTGCTAGTCTGCTCGTAGAAGAGGGTGCGAGATGTCTGGTCGCAAACCTCGGCGGGACCGAAGTACTGGATGGGGCCAGGATAAGTGTAACATGTGTTGAGTGCCCACTCTTCGCGAGCTGCTGCAAATGCTTTGAAGGGAGAGCCGTCGAGCTCTACGAGAGCCTTGCGGATAACGGGCTTGTCCTCGCCGTGGCGATGCTCGATGTTCATCATCATGGTGATGGGGATACCACCGCACACCCATTCGCTTGAAGGCTTGGTGAGGTTGCGCACTGATGACATGTAGCCGGTAGCGCCGCAGTTGATGAGCTGTGCAGCGTTGAAACCGAGTGCATAGCAGTAGTCGGCGTCGAAGTTAGAGGGAGCAGCGCAACGGCCCTCGTAGCCAAAGAAGTGGTGGAGGGGAGAGAACTTGCCTGCATATTTGCCCTCGGCCTTGAGCTGGGCGAGGCGCTTGCCTACCATCTCGCTGAGGAGCTTCTCGGTCTCGATGAGTGATACCTGCACGTTGCCGTGGGGGTCACGGTCGAGAGTGAGCTGGCGTGCCACGCCCTCGGGGAGTGAAGCGAATGCCTCGGCATTTTCGGGCTTGAGGTTAGCAAGCACGAACTCGCGCTGTGCAGCGGGAGCGAGGGTGGGGAACTCGGGATGGTGAGCGAGTATGTCGTTGAGCTCGGCGATGAGAGCCTTGATGGCGGGGATGAACTCGATGAGTCCTTCGGGAATGAGGACGATACCGAAGTTGTTGCCTGCCTCGGCGCGCTTGGCTACTACCTGGGCGATGTCGTCAACCACCTGGTTGAGTGTGAGGTTCTTTGCCTCAACTTCCTCGCTGATGATGCAGTAGTTGGGCTGGGTTTGGAGAGCACATTCAAGGGCGATGTGAGACGCAGAGCGGCCCATGAGCTTGATGAAGTGCCAGTACTTCTTTGCAGAGTTACAGTCGCGCTCGATGTTACCGATGACTTCGCTGTAAACCTTAGTTGCTGTGTCGAAGCCGAATGAAGTCTCGATCTGCTCGTTCTTGAGGTCGCCGTCGATGGTCTTGGGGCAACCGATTACCTGAACGGGAGCGCCCTTTGCCTTGTAGTACTCGGCGAGGACTGCTGCGTTAGTGTTAGAGTCGTCACCACCGATGATAACGAGTGCACTGATGCCGAGCTCGTTAACAATTTCAAGACCTTTTTCGAACTGCTCGGGTTTCTCGAGCTTGGTACGGCCAGAACCGATGATATCGAAACCTCCGGTGTTGCGATACTCGTCGATGATGTCGGCAGTGAGTTCTACGTAGTTGTGGTCAACGAGACCGCCGGGGCCCATGAGGAAACCATAAAGGCGATTGTCGGGGTTGAGGGCTTTGAGACCGTCGAAGAGACCGCTGATTACATTGTGTCCGCCAGGAGCCTGTCCGCCAGAGAGGATAACGCCGGCATTGAATGCCTTGCCTTGTGCAGCAGCCTCGGCAGCCTTCTCAAATGTGAGTTCGGGAAGACCGTAGGTGTTGGGGAACAGTTCTTTGATTTTCTCTTGGTCGGCTACCGACTGTGTGGGTGCACCCTTAACGGCCTGCACGCTGCTCCACAATGCTGCGGGCAACTTGGGCTGGTAAGCGGCACGTTGCTGTTGAAGTACGCTTTTCTTTACCATTTTGTTATATGAATAATTGTCTATTGTTTTTCCAAGATGCAAAGTTAGTCATTTTTCATGTAAACGCAAATTTTTATCCACGTAAACGCCAATGCTGACGTAAACTTTTTGTAGAGAATCGTTATAGCAATGAATTTAGTTGTGTCTTGTCGCCGGCGATTGTTGTGCGCAAGCGTTCGTCGGTGAGATAGCGGCGTGCTATGGCCTGCAGTTGCTGGGGAGTGATGTTGCTGATGCAGTCGAGTTGCCTGTTGTGGTACTCGGGATAGACACCGAAAAGGATTGTGCTTGACACGTAACTTGCTATGTTGTAGGGCGAGTCGTGAGTTTTGGCAGCTGCACTGAGCATGTGCTGCTTCACTGTGTCAAGTTCATCAAGGGGAATGAGTTCGTCACGCAAGCGTTTCATCTCGTGCTTGATTTCCTTTATCACGTTCCACGTGTGCTGCGTTGCACACTCGCACTGGATATCGATGCATCCGTCGTTCTCGATGCCTAACAACGCTGCACCGATGCCATAGGTGTAGCCTTTGTCCTCACGAATGTTGGACATGAGTCGGCTGCCGAAGTATCCGCCGAAAGCCATAACCAGGATGCGTAGCGGAAGATAGTCGGGGTGGTTTCGCTTGACAGCCTCGATGCGCAGGCGTAGTGCCGACTGCATTGCCCCGGGCTTATCGACGATGTCGAGCATGATGGGCGAGGGCGAAATGGTCCATGCGGGGAAGGGTTCTTCTTGGGCTGTGGTTGTCCAAGCCCCGATGGTGCTGTTGATTGTTGCCATCACCTTGTCATCGACCTTGCCTGAAATGATCATGCAGCAGTTGGCTGGATGATAGAAACGATTGTGGAATGCGAGAAGGTCGTCGCGTGTAATACCCATGATGTGGTCGGGCGTGAGGTTCTTGCCCAGGGGGTGGTTATCGCCGTAGTAGAGTTCCTTCATGCGCACTGCCGCAAGGTATTTCACTCGCTGCTGCATCACGCCAAGGTTGCCTGCGAGTCGGCGTTTGAGGGTTTCAAGCGCTTGCTCGGGGAACGAGGGTGAGGTGATGCACTGGAACAGCAACGGCATGGTGTGTGCGAAGTTGTCGTTGAGCGAAGTCATGACAACCTCCGACCAGTAGTCGTAACTGTCGCAGGACTTGCGGGCTGCATAGAAGTCAAACATCTCGGCCACTTGCTCGGGCGGCATGCATGAGTTGCCCTCTGTGAGCATGTAGCCTGTGAGGATGGCTTGTCCGGGCAAGTCTTCCATGAACGAACCGCCCTTGAAGTAGATGTTGACACGGTTCATGTCGTCGTCGCCTCCGTTGATTATCCAGCAGGGTATGCCGTTGGGCAGGTGAGTGACTGCTGGGAAATTGAGCGACAAGTCGCCAAATGTGGAAAGTGGCGGTGGTGTAGTGCGGTCGATCATTTCTTGCTTGCTAGTATTGCTGCTGCACGTTCCAAGTCTTCGGGGGTGTCGATTCCCACGGTTTCGATATTGCTGACAGCTGTTTTAATCACATAAGAATTCTCAAGCCATCGCAGTTGTTCAAGTGACTCGGCTAGTTCGAGTGGTGACTGTGGCAACTGAGTGATCTCGTCAAGGACGTGTGCCCTATAGGCATACATGCCAATGTGAGTGTAGAACTGGTGAGATGACGGCCATTTGTCTTGCTCGACGCCTCTTAAATAGGGGATTACCGATCGAGAAAAGTACAAGGCATTCATGTTACTATCAACCACTACTTTAGGCGAGTTGGGGTTAATCAGTTCCCCAACGGGGAGTGTGGGGTCAAAGGGCCGGATGAGGGTTGCGATGTCGGTGGCCTCGTCGTTAAAGCACGACATGATGGCCTTTATCTGGTCGGGATGGATAAAAGGCTCATCTCCCTGAATGTTGATAATGACATGCTCATTGCCGCCATTGTTGATGTAGGCCTCACGACAACGGTCGGTGCCGCTGCGGTGTGTGCTGCTGGTCATCACAGCCTTGCCTCCAAAGGCCTCTACGGCATCCTTGATGCGGTCGTCGTCGGTGGCAACAATAACGTTATCAAGCACAAGACTGACTTGACGATATACGCGTTCTATCACAGTGATTCCGCCTAGCAGAGCAAGGGGCTTGCCAGGGAAACGCGTCGATGCATACCTGGCAGGGATAATGCCTATGAATTTGAGATTGTTCATAATTTGTTGTGTTTTATTTCACGCAAAGTTATAAAAAAAATGAGAAATAGGAGAACGGTTGGCTTATTTTTATGGCGAGATGTGCAATGTTAATAGAAAATATGTGTTAATTTTAGCGACATCGGTTTCAAAGTGTGTTGCGGTGTTGTTTTTGTGATTGTAAGTATTTATCTTTGTAAAAAAATATCAAGATGAAAAAGACTATAACTACATTGTTGAGCATCGTGTGTGCTTTTAACGTGCTTGCTCAAAGCGGTGATGAGTGGAATAACGTGAATGTGACAAGTGTTAACCGGGAGAAGGCTCACACGCTTTCAATACCGTGTGGTGCGGTTAGTGAAGTGCGTTCAGGTTGCCTTGAAAATTCTCCGTGGTTTATCTCGCTCAATGGCACATGGAAGTTCAAATGGGTGCCGCGTCCGGGTGCCGCACCTCAAGGATTTGAAAACGAGGGATATGACGACCGCCAGTGGGACGACATCGCGGTGCCGTCATCGTGGCAGGTGTATGGATTGCGTCACGGCAAGAACTGGGATCGTCCGTTATATAATAATATAGGATATCCATTTACATACGATGAGCAATTCCGCATTAATGTCAAGCCTAATGAGGATTTCACTTATAATAGCACGATGCCATGCCCGGCAGGTTCTTATCGCCGCACATTCGTGTTGCCAGAGTCATGGCAGGGACGTGAGGTTTATGTTCGCTCTAATGGCACTGGACACGGGTATTACTTGTGGATTAACGGTCACATGGTGGGTTATAGCGAGGATTCTTATTTGCCGTCGGAATTCAAGATCACGCCTTATCTGCATGCTGGTGAGAATACCATTGCTGTGCAGGTATATCGTTTCACTGGCGGTTCGCTGGTCGAGGACCAGGACTACTGGCGTCTCACTGGCATACAGCGTGATATCTTCTTGTGGAGCGCTCCTAAAACTCAAATACGTGACTATTTTTTCACTACCGATCTTGATGACAACTATGTTAACGCGAAGGCAAACCTTGAAGTGACTGTTGCCGGTGAAAAATTCAAGGGAAAACTAACTGCACAGCTCCTAGACGGAGATAAAGTTGTTGCTACTGCTACTAGGCCGGTTAACGCTACTGGAACCTATGATTTCAACTGGGAAGTAATCCAGCCGCGGCTATGGAACGCCGAGGAACCTAATCTGTATGATCTTGCCATTACCTTGGCCGACCAAAAAGGCCGTGTGGTTGATGTGAGAGGCAGTAAGGTTGGTTTCCGTGAGGTGGGCGTGCGTAGCGATGGTGCCTTGATGATAAACGGCAAGCGCATTATTTTCCATGGCGTGGACAGGCATGATTTCAGCACTGTGAACGGGCGCATGCTCACCCGTGAAGAGATGGAACAGGACTTCTATGCGATGAAACGACTCAATATAAATGCGGTGCGCACGTCGCATTATCCTAATAACCCTTATTTCTATGACTTGTGCGACAAGTACGGCATGTATGTGCTGGCCGAGGCTAACGTGGAGTGTCATGGCAACTGGGACTTGTCGAAGAACCCTGTGTTTCGACAGATGTTTGTGGAACGTAACGAGAACCATGTGAGGTGGATGCGCAATCACGTGAGTATATGCTTGTGGTCGATGGGCAACGAGTGTGGTGGCGGCGAGAATTTCAAGTATGCTCGCGAAGCCATACGCAGCGCAGATACAACTCGCTTGATCCATTATGAAGGTAATAACGAATATGGCGACGTGTCGAGCACAATGTATGCCGACTTGGGCCGCATAGAACGTATAGGTCGTGAACGAATGAATCGAACTAACCCTAAACCCCACATCCAGTGCGAGAACACCCATTCGATGGGTAACTCGATGGGCAACCAACGCGAGTATTACAGGCTCTATGAGAAATATCCTGCGCTTGCAGGAGAGTTTGTGTGGGACTTTAAGGACCAAGGCCTCACTACAACCTATGGCAGCGACGGAACAGAATACTGGGCCTATGGCGGTGACTTCGGCGATCGTCCGAATGATAACAATTTCTGTTGCAACGGACTTGTTTTGCCTGACCTGACCTTTACTGCCAAATCGATGAATACCAAGAAAATATACCAACCTCTTGACTTTGTGGAAAATCCTGATGTACCGGGCAAGTATATCATTAAGAGCAAACTCAACTTTGCGTCGAGCAATCACTTGAAGATAAACTACCGTGTTCATTGCGATGGAGAAACATTGTATGGCGGTGACATCACCACCACGATTGCCGCAGGAGATAGTGCCGAAGTCGAGATTCCTATGCCGCAGTATGAAGTGCCAGGAGAATACTTTCTTGATTTCTCTGTTACAAACGCAGAGTCAACTCCGTGGGCACAGGCAGGTTACGAGGTGGCAAGTGAACAATTTGTGCTTAACGCTGTTACAAATCGTGTAATCACGGATAATAACGATAGTCAGCCTTCGGTAACTGATAACGGTAACCTTGTGACAGTAAGCGGTGATGATTTTGATGTTGTTTTTAGCAAAGAGGATGGCACATTACTGTCTTATACAGTGGGTGGAAAGAAGGTAATAGATCGCGGTATCAAACTGAACTTGATGAGATTACCCACCGACAATGACGGTAGCAAGACACAGATGTGGGACAAGATGGGCATTAACAAGTTGAGTGTCTCACAGGGAAGTGTAACTTATAAATATGGCAATAAAAAACGATCAGTTATTATCGATACAAAGGCAGTTTATAATACTCCTGACACAGTTGCAGCCCAAGTTGACATGCGCTATACCATATATGCTGACGGAACTGTTGCTGTCACTTCCACAATCCTGCCTTCAAAGGATGGCGTGATCATTCCTCGCATGGGCTACCGGCTTGAAATGCCACAGGGTATGGAACAGATGACATGGCTGGGACGCGGACCGTGGGATAGTTATGTCGATCGCAAAGAGAGTGCTTTTGTCGATGTTTACACAAGTACCGTGAGCAAACAGGAGACACCATTTGTCAAGCCGCAAGAATGTGGCAACAAGGAGGATGTGAGATGGATAGCTATTACAGCCAACGATGGAGTGGGTGCTATGTTTATCTCACCGCGTCACATGGCAGCAAGTGCTCATCACTGGCGTGCAGAGGATAATTATTCTAATCGTCGCAACCGACGCGCACATCCTCATCAGGTTGTGAAATGTGATGAGACTATTGTGACACTTGATGCGGCAATGCGTGGACTGGGAAACAACAGTTGTGGACCTGATGTGCTTGACCAGTATGAACTTCGCACTAAATCAACTGAATTTAATTTCATAATCAAGCCGTTGCGAGCAACTATGACTCAACAAGAGATGGCAAAATCAGCTCATAAGTTGTGATTGCTGTAAGAAAATAAACACAGCCCAATAGGCATTTCCATTCGCCTATTGGGCTGTGTTTTATTTTGAGGAATTTATTTGGCAAGTGAAACGCCTTCGCCGTAAATCGTTGCAAAGTCGTCTCTCATTGAAATTGTAATCCAACCCTTTTCTTGGCAATTTGCTTTCATTTTAGCTGCTTTGTCAAGATTGCCGCGTTCACGTGTCAAGTCATCGGCAAGGACACACATTACCATGCTGGGATGGTCATTCTTTGAGGTTGTAAATTCAAACATACTGAAGTCGCCCGAAGAGTTTCCGAATGCCAAAATGGGTTTGATGCCTATTTCTCTCACCATAGCGTTCACTTTGTTCATTTTCAGGTTTTTCACGTAAAGTTCGCCACGAATCACGTCGTCGGTAGGCTTGAATGTGTAATCCCAACCTTCTTTCTCGCCTTGTGTGGTGGCAGATGTGTGAATGTCTGAACCGATGATGTGGTTGCGGCCAAACGGGAGAACGCCATCGCAATATTCACGGGTCACTTGACGCTCGCTGCCCGATATCACATAAGTTGTAAACCCGTTAGCAACCAGATATCCCACAACCTCGGCCATCGGAATATAGACAGCTTCGCCCCATTGCAGGCCATTCATGCCCTCAACCGGAGCGTTAAGGAAATTCTTGACATATTCTTGATATTGCTCCTGGGTGAGTCCTGCGAACACTTCGTTTTGCGCGATGGCTTCGGTCCACATCATGTCGCCAGGGACATTGCGGGCATACACGGCACGCTTGATAACTTCGGCATCAGATATTTGCTTTGCGGTGGGGGTGAAAGACGGATCATCAAACACGCGATGCAAGTACATCATCCATTCAAAATAAGACGGAGCGGTCTCGCACACGAGAGTACCGTCGAGGTCAAACACCGCAACTCGCTCATCGGCAGGAACAAAGCCAGCACTCTGAGGATTGGTAACGTCACTGACAAATGTTTTCAGTTGTGCCAACGCAGGACTGCCTTCGCTCCAGTACTTGAAATTGCCATCAGCACCCACGTTGGCGCTGATTTTGTAAATTTCATCGCGAGATGCACCATAACTAGTTGACAAACATAGACTCATACCCACTAGGCATGCGATAGAACTGATAATTGATTTCATGCTTATTTACACATTTATATGGTTTTATTTTTCAGTTTCCAAAATTACTCATTTTTTCCGTATATTAATTATTTTTACTGAAAATATCGTTGATGTTTATTGGAAAATTAGTAAATTTGCAGAAAAAGGTAGTGCAAACAGCATACTTAAAAGATTAAATTATTATGAGCAAGATTGTAACACTGGGCGAAATCATGCTGCGCTTGTCACCATCTGGTCATTTGCGCTTTGTGCAGAGTAACTCGTTTGATGTGGTATATGGCGGGGGAGAAGCTAATGTGGCGGTCAGCTGCGCTAACTATGGCCATGATGCATATTTTGTAACTAAACTCCCAACCCACGAAATAGGTCAAAGCGCCTTAAATTCACTTCGGCAGTTTGGAGTAAAGACCGATTTCATTGCCCGCGGGGGCAACCGTGTCGGGATTTATTATTTAGAGAGCGGAAGTTCAGTTCGTCCTAGCAAAGTGATCTACGACCGAGCTCACTCGGCAATATCAGAGGCCGAGGTCAGCGACTTTGACCTTGATGCAATCATGGAGGGTGCGCAGTGGTTTCACTGGAGTGGGATAACCCCTGCTTTGAGCGACAATGCGGCTGCTCTCACCCTAGAAGCATGCAAGGCTGCAAAGCGACATGGCGTGACTGTGAGCGTGGATCTTAATTTCCGCAAGAAACTATGGACACCAGAGATGGCTCAAAGCGTGATGCGTCCGCTCATGCAGTATGTGGATGTGTGCATAGGCAATGAGGAAGATACAGAGCTGTGTCTTGGCTTTAAACCCGATGCCGATGTTGAAAATGGTTCGACTGATGCAGCTGGATACGAGGGCATCTTCAAGGCTATGGCGGCGGAGTTCGGGTTCAAGTATGTCATTTCAACGTTGCGGGAGTCGCTCTCGGCAAGTCACAATGGCTGGAAGGCGATGATATATGACGGCAAAGAGTTCTATGTGTCACGCCGTTACGATTTGCTGCCCATCGTGGACCGCGTGGGAGGTGGTGACTCGTTCTCGGGCGGCATTATTCACGGCCTGCTCACCATGGAAACTCCCGGCGAGGCGCTGGAGTTTGCTGTGGCAGCATCGGCTCTTAAACACACTGTGCACGGCGACTTCAACATGATGAGTGCCCAGGAAGTGGAACAGCTGGCCCACGGCAGTGGCAATGGTCGTGTGCAGCGATAACTACCACCGTTAGCTGACGCAGGCTTTTTTCCCTTGAGCTGACGCTCAAGGCACAGGGGCCACCCTGTTTTAGTAGCGCGGCGTTTCGTTTTTCGTCTTTCGTTTTTCGTCTTTCGTTTTTCGTATAAATATACTATGGCTAGATGTGATAAATTGCAGGTGTTCGGCATCATGGGCACCACCGGGATGGTTCCCGTGTTTTATAATAAAGATGCAGCTGTGGCGCAGCAGGTTGTGAAGGCCTGCTACGAGGGCGGCGTGCGTGCTTTTGAGTTTACTAACCGTGGCGACATGGCTCATGAGGTGTTTGCCCAATTAATTCGCTTCGTTGCTGTTGAGTGCCCTGGCATGGCGCTTGGTGTGGGCTCGGTAGTTGATGCTCCCACGGCTGCAATATACATCCAAATGGGTGCCGACTTTGTTGTTGGTCCCATGTTCAATGCCGATGTGGCTCGCCTGTGCAACCGCCGTCAGGTGCCTTACATCCCCGGTTGCGGCACTGTGACCGAGGTGAGCAATGCCCAGGAGGCAGGCTGCGAGGTGTGCAAGATATTCCCTGGCGATGTACTTGGTCCCAAGTTTGCCAAGGGGCTGCTGGCTCCCATGCCATGGTCACGACTCATGGTGACCGGCGGCGTAGAACCCACCGAGGAGAACCTCACTGCATGGTTCAAAGCTGGAGTTTATTGCGTGGGTATGGGTTCAAAGCTATTCCCCAAGGATAAGGTTGCGACCGGAGATTGGGCTTATGTGACCGACAAATGCCGCGAGGCATTAGGTATCATCGCTAACAACAAATAATTCTAAAAACACCATGATTCAAACCAACAAAAAAACAAGCTTCCGCTGGACGATATGCGCGTTGCTCTTTGCTGCCACTACGGTCAATTACCTCGACCGTCAGGTGCTGTCGCTCACGTGGAAAGATTTTATTGCTCCTGAATTTCACTGGACCAATGCCGACTATGGTAACATCGCCGCAGTATTTTCTATAATATATGCTATTGCCAATCTGCTATCTGGACGTTTCATCGACTGGATGGGCACCCGCAAAGGCTACCTGTGGGCTATAGGCGTGTGGTCAGCCGGAGCATGTGCTCATGCGCTGTGTGGAATCGCTACGCAATGGTCGCTTGACCTTCACGGCACAGAGGAGATGATCAAGGCCACCGGCACCGTAGCCACCATGGTTGCAACAGTGAGCACCTATTTCTTCATCGCTGCCCGTGTGATCCTGGGCGTGGGTGAGGCTGGAAACTTCCCTGCCGCAGTCAAGGTAACAGCCGAGTATTTCCCGATGAAAGACCGTGCCTATGCCACTTCAATCTTCAACGCAGGTGCTACCGTGGGCGCTCTTGCAGCCCCGTTGTGCATTCCCAGCCTGGCACACTATTTCAAGACCATAGGGTGGGGCAATGGCTGGGAGATGGCATTTATCCTCGTGGGTGCGCTGGGTTTTGTGTGGATGGGCGTGTGGATGTTTGTCTATAAGAAACCCGAGGAGAGCAAGCACGTAAACGAGGCCGAGCTGGCATATATCAACCAAGATACTGCTGTGGCTAAAACGGCAAACGCCGAACACCCCAAGGACAAGGTGCCATTGAGCAAGATTTTCAGTTTAAGGCAGACGTGGGCCATATTCCTTACCAAGCTGGTAACCGATGGCGTGTGGTGGTTCTTCCTGTTTTGGATACCTGCCTATGTGAGCGACATACACAACCTGCCGTCGCATCACCCAGTGGCTATGATGCTCGTGTTTGTCATCTATACTATCACGCTGCTGTCGATATTTGGAGGCAAGTTGCCCACCATCATCGTTAATCGCACTGGTCAGAATGCTTATGATGCCCGTCTCAAAGCTATGCTAGTGTTTGCTGTCATCCCTTTGTTGGTATTGGTGTCACATCCGTTGGGTGCAATATCTTATTGGTTCCCCATCGTTATAATAGGTCTTGCCGGAGCGGCTCATCAGTCATGGTCGGCCAACCTGTTCTCGGTGTGCAGCGACTTGTTCCCCAAGCGCATGCTGGGCACAATCACAGGCATTAACGGACTGGCTGGTGGTATAAGTTCGTTTGCCATCAACAAGTTCTCGGGGCACTTCCTTGACTATGCCGATGCCAGCAAATTGCAGTTTATGGGCTTTGAAGGCAAGGATAGCGGCTATTTCGTTATCTTGTGTTACTGTGCCGTGGCTTACATCGTGGGCTGGGCAATACTCAAGGCTTTTGTTCCAAAGTATAATCCTATCGAAAATGAAACAGTTTAACGACGATAATTTCTTGTTGACTACTCCCACCGCCCGCGACCTCTACCATGAGGTTGCCGAGGGAATGCCCATTATCGACTACCACTGTCATCTCTGCCCGCGCGAGATTGCAGAGGACAAGCCATTTGCAAGCATTACCCAATTGTGGCTAGGTGGTGACCACTACAAGTGGCGTGCCATGCGTGCCAATGGTGTGGACGAGCGATACATTACTGGCGATGCTGGTGATTGGGAGAAATTTGAAAAGTGGGCTGCTACCGTGCCTTACACGTTGCGCAACCCATTATATCACTGGACCCACCTCGAACTCAAAACCGCCTTTGGCATTGACAAGGTGCTAAACCCTGACAGTGCCCGCGAGATATATGACACTTGCAACGACTTGCTGTCTCAACCGGGATATACCCCTCGCGCCCTGATGCAGCGTTATGGGGTTGAGGTTGTTTGTACCACTGACGATCCCGTCGATACACTTGAGTATCACAAGGCTATCGCACAGAGCGATTATGACGTGAAGGTGTTGCCGGCATGGCGTCCCGACAAGGCTATTGCTGTTGAGGCTCCCATGCAGTACCGTGAATATGTGGAGCGCCTGGGCGATGCGAGCGGCATAGCTGTGTGCAACTATATGCAACTGCTCGATGCCTTGCGCAAACGCCATGATTACTTTGCGTCATGCGGCTGTTCGGTCGCCGATCATGGTGTAACCCATTTCCCCTATGCTCCTTGCAGCGACAGCGAGGCAGCAGCAATATTCGACAAGGTGATGATGGGTCAGACGTTGGGTCACGACGATACCGTCAAGTTCAAGACTGCAACCATGCTCCACCTGGCACGCATGAATGCCGAGAAAGGGTGGGTGCAGCAAGTGCACTATGGCCCCATGCGCAACGTCAACAGCAAGATGATGCGTCTGCTGGGTCCCGATACTGGTTTTGACAGCATAGGCGACTATCGTAGCATTGGACCGCTCGCACGTTTCCTTGACACGCTCAACAGCGAGAACCGTCTAGCCAAGACCATAGTATACAATCTCAATCCCAGCGACAACACTGCACTGGCTGCACTCATAGGCGACTTCCAGGACGGCAGCGTGCCGGGTAAGATGCAGATGGGATCGGGATGGTGGTTCAACGACCAGATTGACGGCATGCGCAAGCAGATAGAGGCGTTGAGCAACCAGGGACTGTTGAGTCGATTTGTGGGCATGCTCACCGATTCCCGTTCATTCCTGTCATATCCCCGCCACGAGTATTTCCGCCGCACACTGTGCGACATCTTGGGTGGCGACGTGGAGCGCGGTCTCATTCCCGAGAGCGAGATGCAGCGCGTGGCCGACATGGTGGCTGACATCTGCTATAACAACGCTAAGCGCTACTTCAATTTCTAAACATATATATTTATGGAAAAGACCTGGAGATGGTTTGGACCCAATGACAAGATAACACTCGACATGCTGCGCCAGATAGGCGTTGAGGGCATTGTGACTGCACTTCACCACATACCTAACGACCAAGTGTGGAGCTATGAGGAAGTGATGAAGATGAAAAACTACATCGAAGCCCACGGGCTGCGATGGTCGGTGGTGGAGAGTCTGCCTGTGTGCGAAAGCATCAAGTATGGTGGTCCTGACCGAGACGAACTCATTGAGAAATACAAGGAGAGTCTTGCCAACCTGGGACGTGCAGGCGTGCACACTATCTGCTACAATTTCATGCCAGTGCTCGACTGGGCTCGCACCACGCTCGACCATCCAAACGATAACGGTACAACCTGTCTGTATTTTGACCGTGCCGAGTTTGCCTACTTCGACATACACATCCTCAAACGTGAGGGTGCTGATGCCGATTATGACGAAGATGTGCTTGCGCGCATGGAGAATCTCAAACAGTCGATGACAGCCGAAGGCGAGCAGCGCCTCATCGAGAACATCATTGTCAAGACGCAGGGATTTGTCAATGGCAACATTACCGAGGACGATAAGAATCCCGTAGAGAAGTTCAACGACCTGCTGGCGCTGTACAAGGGAATTGATGCCGAGCAGCTGCGTGAGAATATGAGATACTTTCTCGAGGCTATCATGCCTGTGTGTGATGAGTGGAGCATGAACATGTGTGTTCACCCCGATGACCCACCGTTGCAGATCTTGGGCTTGCCACGCATCGTCACATGCGATGCTGATATTGAATGGCTCTTGAACGCAGTGCCCAATCCTCACAACGGACTTACATTTTGTGCCGGATCGCTCAGCGCCGGGGCTCATAACGATGTGCCTGCGCTTGCCCGAAAGTATGCCGAGCACACATGGTTTGTGCACCTTCGCTCTACCAATGTGCTTCCTGGCGGCAACTTCATCGAGGCTTCACACCTGGGTGGTCGCGCCAATATCATTGAGCTGGTGCGCATCTTCGAAAAGGTCAACCCCTCGCTGCCCATGCGTGTGGACCACGCTCCGCTCATGCTTGGCGACGAGAAGATGGGATACAATGCCGGTTATTCGTTCCACGGACGCATGCTTGCTCTGGGACAGGTAGAAGGCATTATGGCAACCGTTAACCGTGAAATAGAAGAAAACAAGATATAAACGAAAGAAGAAAAGAAAATATTTTTTATAGTATTGATGGCTCGCGCCAAGAAAAATAGTGGACTCCGTCCACAAAATAATATTACTTTATCTCTGTAATTTCATTTTGCTTGCGAAGCAGGCCATTTTTCTTTACATAAAAATAAAAAAAAAATCAAGTTTCGGAAGTTGTAATTTGCTGTCTTGCATATGAATAAAGTATTAATCGCACCGATAGGTGCGTGGTCGCACGAAGTGCGACTATCAATAACCGGGGGTGAAGTGAGCGAAGCGAGCATAACCTCCGGTTAAAGAAATCCAAGGGAAAACGTGCTAAAAGTACGCGACTTACCTACGCCAGGCGATATTTGACAACATCCGAAACTTAAATAAAAAAAATATTTTCTTTTTTCTACATAACAATAGATATGAACGAATTATTTTCAGTTAAAGACCGCGTGGTGGTAATCACTGGTGGTACTGGCGTGCTGGGACGTTGCATAGGATCTTACCTGGCCGAGCAGGGAGCAAAGGTTGTGTTGCTGGGCCGCAATGTCGAGCAGGGCAACGAGATTGTTGACCGCATCAAGCAAAACGGCGGCGAGGCGATATTCCTTGCTACCGATGTGATGGATATCAATAAAATGCAGAAGTGCTGTGACGAGGTTATAGCACGCTATGGTCAAGTGGACGCTCTGCTCAACGCGGCAGGCGGCAACCAGGCAGGTGCTACCATTCCGCCCGCAGGCACATTCTTTGACGTGGAAGTCGAGGCGTTCCAGAAGGTGCTCAACCTCAATCTCACGGGCACCGTAATCCCTACGCAGGTGTTCTTAAAGCCCATGGTTGAAGCAGGCAAAGGGGCTATTGTCAACTTTTCGTCGATGGCTGCATTCCGTCCGCTCACACGTGTCATGGGCTATGGCGCAGCCAAGGCTGGCATTAGCAACTTCACGGCTTACATGGCAAATGAAGTGGCAACCAAGTTCACGCCTAATATTCGCGTTAACGCCATTGCACCAGGTTTCTTCCTCACTAACCAGAACCGTGCGCTGCTCACTAATCCCGACGGTACGCTCACAGAGCGTGGCCAGGATGTGATACGCCAGACACCGTTCAAACGCTTCGGCAAACCAGAGGAACTGTGCGGCACAATTCAGTACCTCATCAGCGACGCATCATCATTTGTGACAGGAACCGTAGCAGTAGTTGACGGCGGATTTAATGTATTTGCTATGTAATTATGAGATTGATAGATATAAAAAAGGATGCATTGCTGCATCCTTTTTTAATATCTATCCCTTCCTTGTATTTGTCAAAGGGTGTTTAAAGCGGAGAGGAAGAGTTGTTATTCAATAACCTGTCCATTAACATTGTATTTCACACCATTTTTCTTGATGATGAGCTGTCCGTTCTCAATCATTTTTACAGCCTTTGCACTAGAAGGATTAAGTTCAATTGACTCAATGCCTGTATCAGGGCGGGTGAGTCCTTTTCCGAATACGCCTTGGAGGAAGAGATTGTCTTCGGTCAGTGTGTATGCACCTCTTTCAGTGGGGACATACATACGCCATTCTGTGCCTGCCGATAGGCGTGTGCCATTAACGATCAAGAAGGCATAGTAATTCTTTGAAGCCATGTTACCAGCAACAAAAAACTTGTTGTCCTTGATTTGACCATAGAATGAATAAGGATCTTCGGGGTCGCCCCAGTTGGTTGTGCTCTCCAGAAATTCTTGTTGCCAGCTTTCCCATGAATCGCCAGCTAAACCGTCAATTTCAAGCCATTCTAGTACACCGGCTTTCAATGTTTCGGGGTCAGTATTTGTTGCTGCATAATAACCTGCATACCATCCATTGAGCTCGGCAGGAACAGTGATTTCTTGTGCCATAGCATTGACACTCATTGCCACAAAAGCAATAAAAGTAAGTAAAAATTTCTTCATAGCTTAATTTGTTTTATATTTTTATTATTTTTTTCAGTGCAAAATTACAATTAAATATAATAAAATTCAACATAAATGAAATAATTCTTTGGTATTTTATGTATTTTTCATATTTTGATGAATAATTATATCAATATTTATGGTATCTTTGTGGGTGAAATACTGATAGCTGTTTGATTAATTACATCTATCGCTTCTCATCTGTCGATATAGATTACTTATGCTATATTCCTGACGAAGATTTACATTGGGCCGGAGGAGATCCTGTATTAAGTAGAGTGGATTTGGAAGATTGGAGGAAGTATTGTTTGTTCCAGGTTCTCATGATGAACAACTCAAGTGATACACCCGATATTTGTGATATAAACATAGCTGTATCTGATGATGAGTATATAAAATTGCTCGAGTTGAGTCTCTTTGATCCGAAACTCACATTTAGCGACCTTAAATCGTTGATGCCCGAACTATATGAAAAGGGACAGAAAATGCTGGATGTTAATCACATTGACTATCTTATCAGGATGCCCGTGATTACTAAACTTGCTGACAAATTGAGAAAGAAACAAACGTCACAACAATCCGTCAAGCAGATATTTGACAATCCTTTTATCGGATTCATTATCCGAGATATGCTGAAAAATATAGAACAGTATATTGACAAAGATCCAGAACTATGGAAAATGTTCTCGGTGCTTATTTAGAACGATGAGGTTGTGTGCCAAAATGAATTTGAAGTAAAAAGGAAGCTTCCATTGCAAAGTGGAATGAAGGCAATCCTCGAAGATGGTATATCAGCGGCTTTCATCAGAATTTACCCAAGGATTCCAGCCTCCGCGTAGTTGTCTCATGATAGCCTGCATCATTTCAGCAGCTCTTTTTCTTCTTTCCGTAACCTTCTCTATGCTGTCGAGCATATATTTTTTTCTTCTCATTTTCCCGTCCGCAGGATCGAAGGCGTAAAAATCAATGTACCAGGATTTGCCTTGGTGCAATTTTGGGTACGTAAATCCAAGTACGTTGTTAATGCTTGTGTTTCTTACATTTAGGTACGACATTTTTTTTACATTTTTCGTCTAAGATTTAACATCTTTTAGAAAAACGCAAATTGAGTTAACAAATGGGAAAATTTAAAATCGTCCGAATATCGTCCGACCAAAAATAAAAAATCGAAGCTAACTCATTGATAATCAATTTGTTAACTTCGACTCTGCGGAGAAAGAGGGATTCGAACCCCCGGAGGTGTTACCCTCAACGGTTTTCAAGACCGCCGCAATCGACCACTCTGCCATCTCTCCAGTGTCACTGCTTTCGCCTTAACGGGTGCAAAATTACTACAAGTTTTTGAACTGTGCAAGTTTTTTTCTAAAAAAATTACTCTAAATCTACAATTGTTATTCCTGCACCTCCAAATTGAACATGCTCGTCGCGGTAACTTTTGACTCCGTTTACTGTGTCTAAATATTGGCGTATCACTGTTTTAAGTATGCCTGTTCCTGTGCCGTGAAGTATTCTCACGCGTTTGGCGTTAAATTGTATTGCATCATCGATAAAATAGGTGATTGCTTGTGTTGCTTCGTCGGCTCGCATACCTCTGATGTCGATGTCGGGCTTGAAATTTAGTTGTCGTGCTCTGATTTCGTTGTTGGCTTCTTTACTCATTGAAAGTGTTGTTTTTTTCTCGGCTTTTTTGATTGTTCTTTCGAGTTTAGAAGTTTCTACTCGAGTCTTGAGCATACCGAATGCTACTGTGGCATATTTCTCGTCGACACTGATGATTGTGCCGACTGTTGTTGTGCCTTTCAATACCACGTTGTCGCCGGCCTCGAGCGGACGGTCGGGCGTGGGTGTGGTTTTTGAGGCTGGTTTGTTGGGGTTGTTGCGTCGAGGCTTTAGTTTGAGTTTCTCGACGTCGCGTGTTATGCCGTTGTCGTTTTCTAGTCTTTGCTTGAATTCGTCGAGGTGTTTTCTGACTTCTTTGGTCTTTTCTTTCTCGGCTTGCATCTCGCGTATTTCTCTGATTGTGCGCTCAATTTGGGCATTGCTGTTGTCCAGGATGCTGCGTGCTTCATTTCGCGCTTCTTTGATTATTTCCTTTTGTGTAGTGGCTATGGTTGCGAGTTTGCTGTTGTATTGTTCGACAATAGCGTCTAGTTTCTTTTCCTTGATATGGATTTCGTGTCGTTTGTTTTCCCAATATTTGCGGTCGCGCACTATGTCGAGTAAATATTTGTCCATGTTGATATAGTCGCTTCCCACGATGCTAGATGCTTGCTCTATGACATCACTGGGCAGACCTATCTTGCGTGCAATCTCGATTGCAAATGAGCTGCCTGGGTATCCTACTGACAACTGGAACAGAGGTCTCATGTGCTGTCGGTCGTAGAGCATTGCCCCGTTGACAATGCCTTCGGTCTCGTCGGCAAAGTGTTTCAGGTTCTGGTAGTGGGTGGTGATTACTCCGTAAACCTTCTTGTGATTGAGTTGTTGAAGGATTGCTTGTGCTATTGCGCCGCCTATCTGGGGTTCGGTACCGCCGCCAAACTCGTCAATTAATATGAGTGTTTCGCCTGCTCCTCGATTGAGGAACAGTTTCATGTTCTGCAGGTGTGAACTGTAGGTGCTGAGGTCATCTTCGATAGACTGCTGGTCGCCAATGTCGATGAAGATGCTCTTAAACATGCCCATGTGAGAGTTGTTGTAGAGCATGGGCAGCATGCCGCATTGCATCATGTATTGAATGATGCCTACGGTTTTCAGGCACACGCTTTTGCCGCCGGCGTTGGGACCCGATATGAGCAATATGCGTTGCTTGCTGTCGAGCTGAAGGCTCAATGGCACGACTTCTTTGCCTTGTTCGCGTAAAGATAGGAACAGGGTGGGGTGGGTAGCATGATACCACTCGATGAGAGGTTTGTTGTGCAAGTGCGGCATTTGGGATCCCGTCTCGTGGGCAAAGAGTGCTTTAGCGCGTATGAAATCGATTTGGCCTAATATATCATATGTGCCAAGCAGGTCGTCAATATATGGCCTGATGTTGTCGGTGACTGCGGTTAGAATTCTTATTATTTCTCGAGCTATTTCGGCTTCGGTTTCTCGAATGCGGTTGTTGGCTTCAACAATCTCGTCAGGTTCGATGAACACTGTCTTGCCGCTTGCACTCTCATCGTGCACGATGCCTTTGATTTTGCGTTTGTGTGCAGGTGCTACGGGCAGCACGAGTCTTCCGTCACGCATGCTGGGTTGAGCGTCACTGTCGAGCAGACCGTCGGTTTTGCCTTGTGCAATTATGCGTCTCAATATTCCGTTGATGCTTGCGGTCACTTGGGTGATTGTGCGCCGCAGGTCGGCTAGCAGGGGAGATGCGTTGTCCTTGAGGTTGCCGTTCTTGTCGAGTATTGTGCTTATCTCGTCGGCAATGGCAGGGAATGCCTGCATTTCTGACACGAGTTTGTGCAGGTTGGGGTAAAGTGGTGACTCATCGCCCTTGGAAGAGAAAAACTTGAGCACGTCGCTTATGGTGTTGAGCGAGCGTTGAAGGTTGAACATGCTTTCGACAGACAGGAATGTGCCTGGTGTTGTTGCCGACTTGAGTGTGGCTCGCATGTCAAACACGAAATTGAGCGGGAACTCTGCTCCTGAATTGATTATGGTAAGGAATTCGTTGGTCTGATTGAGCCATAGAGACACTGTGGGAAAGTGTGTTGAGAATTGCATGTGCTGGCAATGGGTTAATCCCAGCGGGCTGATGCATCTTTTCTCGATTTCGTGACGTATAGTGTTAAAACCTATTTTTTGCTCAAAGTTTGAGGGATATATCATAATTTGTTTATCTCTATTCTGTTTTTCAGTGCAAAGTTACAATTTTTTTTCTTTTTGAATATTTTTTATGTTGGTAAAGTGTGTTGCTTTGTCTTAAAAGGAGTAACTTTGCACCGAGAAATTAGTGAAATTGAAATGAGTAAATATAAGAATATATTGTATGGCTTGTTAATATTCCTTGTTATTGCAGCATGTTGTTTCCTGTATTTCGTGTGTAAAAACGGGTGTTGTGTAGAGGAACAAAGTTATATTGCTCATGCAGGAGGTGAAATTGACGGGTACACCTATACTAACAGTAAAGAAGCTGTTGAACATTCGATTGAATGTGGGATGAAATACATTGAACTTGACCTCTTGCTCACGAGTGACAGCTCGCTTGTGGCAGCACATTCGTGGGCTGATTACAATAAGATGGTGGGAGTTGAGAATCTTGATAGTATCCCTACGCTAGAGCAATTCAAGCAATCTAAACTTCTGGGTAAATACACACCTCTTACCTTCGCTGACATTGATTCGATTTTATGTGTTAACCCTGACATTGTCCTTGTCACTGACAAAATGTCGAATCCAGCAATTATTGATGCTTGTCTTGGAAAGTATAAAGAGCGGGTTATTGTAGAGTGCAAGACGGATGAGGATTATTATTTCTATATGGATCATGGCTACAAGATGTCGATGTACCGCAACGGGAAATATTTGATATCACAATTCATTCAGTCGGTTGTGCGTAGATTGCAAGGCAAAAAAGATAGATACTCGGCCTGCGTGATTTACAAGGGCGATCAAGATAAGATTCATTGTGATTGTAAATTTGTCTATACATGTCGAGATAGGCATGAGGCCGACTCGATTTTCTCGCAATACAATGATGTGAAATTTGTTTATATAGATAATGTAGAGTAATTCATATTGATAATATATAGATACTTAATATGAAATATAAGTTAACTTATTGCATCCTGTGCATGGCCACCATGTTGTTGGTTTCCAGTTGTTTCACGGGCGTTGAGAACACTCCGAAGATAACCGACAAGGATGTGTCTCGCACAATAAATGAATTAGAGCGACGGCAGCCCACGATGACGTTGACGACCTATCGCGATTCCCTTCCCTCATGGCGTGAGGGCAAGCGGTTTTATGTGACCGATGACAATGTGAAGCTCATTTTCACACAGGTTGCAGGCGATAACATGGACTCGGTTAAACTAGTGGGGCGGATTTTGTCGTATAAAGGATATGACACATCGTTAGGTCTTGACGGCCGTGATGTGGTAGATATTCATTTGGCTGACGGCTCTGATGAATATGTTTACCACACGGGTAAGACTGAAGGGGAGTTTCTCTCTACTTTTTCAATCCCCTTGCTCATTGATATGGACGTCGTGGAGCATGTCTCTCGTCAACTCGAGGGGAAAGAGGTGTATATAAAGACTCCTATCTGGTATAATATCGACGGTGAGTACATGATACATGGCCGCCAGTATATAAAGGTGCACATCGATGAAGTCTTGCCTGGCAACAAGGTGCTTCCGTTGAGGGTGCTGTTTACTGCGAGTGATAACAAAGAGAAAGCTTTTGTGTGGATGTCTGCTGGCCAGAATGCCATTAATAACCGGGATTATGACTCAATGTTCTCTTCTAAAGACCTTCATGGCAGTTATCCTGAAATATCGGGTTCTCACTGGGAAATGATTAAGAGGGGGGAAGTGGAGACTGGCATGACCAAGGAAGAATGCAGGCTGGCTAAAGGTGCCCCCAAAAAGATTTCACGCATGCCCGACCAGACGGCAGTGCGCGAGTTCTGGTATTATGATGGCGGGTCATATCTTCAGTTTGTAGATGGACTGTTGAAAAACTTCAGGAAATGAACAGTAGTGGTGTAGAAATTGAATTCTTGGGGACAGGCACATCTACAGGTGTTCCTGTGATTAGATGCCAGTGTGAAGTGTGCCGTTCTACTGATGTGCGCGACAAGCGTTTCAGGTCGTCGGTGATAGTGAGGACACAAGGGGTGAACTTGCTTGTTGATTGCGGCCCCGACTTTCGTAGCCAGATGCTTGCTGTGACTAATCCCGAAGTTGATGCATTGCTTGTTACGCACATACATTACGACCATGTGGGTGGTCTGGACGACCTGCGCGTGTTTTGCGGTGGCGGAGAGCATGACATGCCTGTTTATGCGCGTGCTGATGTGTTTGAAGAACTCAAACGCCACATGGACTATTGTTTTGTAGAGCATCCTTATCCTGGCGTTCCTTCGTTTGAAACTCATGTGATTGATGACAAAGCGTTTAGCGTGTTCGGAGTTGAAGTGACGCCCATACCGGTAATGCACGGCAAATTGCCTATCGTGGGCTATCGCATTGGTGATGTTGCTTATGTCACCGATGCTAAAACTATACCCCAGGAGTCAATCAATAAGTTGAGGGGTGTGAAGTTGCTTGTAATAAACGCCCTCCGGCACACACAGCATCATTCGCACATGACTTTAGAAGAGTCACTGTCGGTGATAAAGGGCATAAATCCGCAGCAGGCCTATCTCACTCATGTGTGTCATGAGATAGGTGTTCATGCGCAAGTTGAGAAACAGTTGCCGGCAGGTGTAAAATTAGCTTATGATGGGCTTGTTGTGAGAATTTAAAGGGTAAAATCATAAAAAGCAGGGCCTTTGGTGCAACATTTTGAGAAAAATGGCTATTATCTGAAATTATTGCACTATCTTTGCAATTAAAATGAATTTTTAGAGAAAATGACTATGGTTCCTATTAACAGATATTTTGTGATTTTGGTTGTTGCGATGATCACTTGCGTTGTTTCGGCCCAGAGTCACCCCGACATTGTCAAAAGCATTAACAACGGAGGAAATGTCAACGTGACGTTACCCGACGGATTGACTGACCGCAGTAACTCCTCGTTGGGTAAATCGTCAAACGTGAAGGCCGACGATGACGAAGGTGCACAGCCTGTTAAGAGCGAAGTTAAGAATACTGATAGCGGGAAGCGCCCATCAAATATTTCGCAGCAAACTGTTCAGGGCCGCAAGGTGGGTTTCCGCATTCAGGTGTATAGCGATAACTCGTCTAACGGCAAGGCTAATGCGCAAGCTCGTGCCAAAGCGTTGTCAGTGAAGTTCCCGCAATATCGCACTTACCTTAGTTATAATGCTCCTAGTTGGCGTTTGCGCATTGGCGACTTCAAGGATCACAGCGAAGCCAGTGCTGCACTCGGCAAGGTGCGCGGTGCATTCCCCGCTTATTCGAGCGAAATGATTGTTGTAAAAGATAACGTGAACGTGTGGAGTAAATAAAGTATATGGATAACAAACAACAATTAGAACAAATTGCTGAACACTTTCGTGCAATAATCGAATTGCTTGGTGAGGATCCTAATCGCGAGGGATTGGTCAAAACACCTATGCGTGCAGCAAAGGCCATGCTAGAGAACACGCGTGGTTATAACCTGAATGCAACCGACATCGTGCGTTCTGCAATATTTGAGCATCCTGGTTCACAGATGGTCGTTGTTAAGGACGTGGAGTTCTACTCGCTGTGTGAGCATCACATCTTGCCATTCTTCGGTACAGTATCGGTGGGATATATCCCCGATGGCGAGATTGTGGGGTTGAGCAAAGTGGGACGCATTGTAGATGTTTTTTCTCGTCGACTCCAGGTTCAAGAGCGATTGACTCGCGAAATTTGCTGTGAGTTGGCCCAGTCATTGTCGGCCAAAGGCGTAATTGTGGTGTGCGAGGCACAGCATTTGTGCATGAAAATGCGTGGAGTCGAGAAACAATCGTCAACTACCGTGACAATGCACTATACTGGTGCATTTGAGCAAGTTGAGTATCGTAATGAGTTTTTTGCGCAGTTGAAGCGTTGAAAATAAATCAACAAAAAAAGCACTTTTTTTTGATTTTTTCTTCAAAAAATTTGGTCAGTTTAAAAAAAGTTGCTAACTTTGCACTCGCAATCGGGAAACAAGTCAACGAGGTTGCAAAACGCGAAAATAGCTCAGTTGGTAGAGCGCGACCTTGCCAAGGTCGAGGTCGCGGGTCCGAGTCCCGTTTTTC
>NZ_JAZLLZ010000188.1:0-4854 GCF_045598405.1 Sodaliphilus sp. | reverse complement strand
AGTTCTGCGAGTTCCCCGAGAGGCAAAAAAATCCCCGAGGGGATTTTACGTTTTAGAGTGTTAGGGGGGGGACTTGGAGGATGCTGGTGATGGTGCAGGGGTGGGTCTGGGCGTCTTCGTCGGGGGTCCAACCTTTGCCTTTGATCCACAATACTTTGCATCCTAGGCTCTCGGCGGGCTCGATGTCTTTGCGCAGCGAGTCGCCTATCACGAGCACCTTGCTGGCGTCCATTTCCAGGGCATCCACCCCCAGGCGGAACAGTGTGGGGTTGGGCTTGCGCACGCCCACCACGGCGCTCTCGATCACGCCCTTGAAATAGCGGCGCAGGTCGAAGTCGCGCAGCACGCTGTCAACGTTGCCGTAGAAGTTGCTCACGAGCATCATGGGATATCGCTCGCTCAACGCTTGGAGCACGGGGCGCGCCTCCTCGACGCACTCGCGTGCTGCGTTGTAGCAGTATAGGGCAATTCCCTCGCTCACTACCTCGCTGCTGTCGGCGATGAGCCCGTTATTGACAAGGTAGTCAAGCTCAATGTTGACCTTCTTGCGCAGCAGGTCGAGGAAGTTGTCGTTGGGGAGGATGTGGCGCACGCGTGCGAGCTCGCGCTCGGCGTGGACGTAGCACTCGCGAAACTGTTCCTTGGTGACGGGCACTTGCATGTGCTGGAATCCTGCCCACAGGACTTCGCTCCAGTGCACGCCTCGGCTGTCGATGGTGCCGCCGTAGTCAAAGATGACACCAGTGATGTCGGTTATCTTGTTCATGAGATTTCGTTGATTGATTTCTTGCAGATGTGTTCGTGTCGCAGCACCATGTAAACCATCATGGCGTTGAGCACCACGAGTTCAAAGGCGAAGTAGAGCCACGGCATCTTGAAGATGACCGATAGGAACATGGCGATGATGCGTGTGTTGAACGACAGCATGTTAGTATATTTCATCAAGGGCAGGCTCTTGAGTCGGAACGACTGGCGGAACTCTTGCGGAATTGCTTTGCCGTAGCGATTTTTGAGGGCTTGTCGCAGTGCCTGCATGTTGCGGGTCATCACCTCTTGATTAGAGGTGTAGTTGCGGTAGAAGAACATGGTGATTTTTTTCCAGAAGTTGCCTTTCCACGGCACGGCGTTATACTCCAGGGTGAGCTGGTCGGTGCTGTCGAGCTCGCTGCCTTCCTCTCCCTTGAGGAAGAAGAGGTGGAACTGTCGGTAATAGTCGGCCATGGCAGCCTGCTTGGCGTGGCAGACGCCGGCAGCAACGGCAATGACCCAGATGAGCCACTTGTGGCTGCCGAAGTAGTCGCCCAGCAGATTGTCGCCGAAGTGGATTTCACGCATCACGATGGCGATGTAGATGGCAACAAACCAGAAGTCGCCGCTCACGCCGTCGAGTATTCGTCCTATGCGAGAATACTGCTTGGTGAGTCGTGCCAGCTGGCCGTCGGCGCTGTCGTAGGTGTTGGCCCAGATGATGAGCAGTATGCCCACGTAGTTGAGCCAGATGTAGGGGTCGGCTCCAAAGTACAGAAGTATGCCTCCGCCCACGCCCAGGAAGATAGAGGCGATGGTCACCCAGTTGGGCGTGACGCCCAGCTTGGCAAACAGGATGGCCCATGCAAATCCCATGGGGCGGTAGAACGCCAGGTCGATGTGTTCCTCGGTGTCCATCGACTTGAGCGAAGCCTTGTATTGCTGTTTTAATTCCTTGAAATTCATTTCTTATTTTTCCTTGATTCCTTGATGATGGATAGCACCGCCTTGGCGATGTGAGGCGCAGCCTCGTCGCGGCAGGGCGCAAAGCTGGGCCAGTCGTTGAAGTCGATGATGCGCACTTCGCCGTCGGCTCCCACGATGCAATCGCCGCCATAGACGACGGTGTTGAGTTCCTCGGCGGCGCGGTTGCAGATGTCCTTGAGGTGCTCCTCATCGAACGGGAGACCTTGCGAGCGTCCGTTGATTTGCTCCAGTCCATACTTGCTGTGTCCCTCGTCGAAGGGGTAGAACCAGTAGAAGAAAGGCGATCCCTTGATGCCGTAGAACTTGATGAGGTCTCCCACCAGGTGCACGTTGATCACGGCGCGTGTGATGCCGCGGTAGAAGTATTCTTGCAGCACCTCCTGTGCCTCGTCGGCGTGTCGGCAGTAGGAGACGTCCTCCTTGTGCATTGCGTGGAAGTCGCCGCGCTTGATCCAGCAGCTCTGGAAACCAGCCTTGTTGATGAGAGGCTTCACGTTCTCGTTGGTGTTCACGATGAGGCTTTCGGGGTAGGGGATGTTGTTGCCCTGGAGGATGCGTGTCATGCGCTCTCGGGTGCAGTTCTCGATGCCGTAGCCCGAGTTGATGACCAGCCTGCCCTCGTCCTCGAGCCTCTGGAGTTGTGCGATGGACTCGCGCTCGCGGCACATGTTGAGGATGATTTCCTCCTTGACTCCGTTCTTGTTGAACTGGTCCTCGCTGTAGATGTTCACGAGGCAACCGCGCTTGCGCAGTTGGTCGGCAACGGCGTTGAATATTGCGGTGTCGTTGCCTATGTGGTTGGGCGAATAAGCACCGGCACGCAAAATGCCTGCTATAGTAATCTCTGCCATAATTGGTAATTTTTAACGAAACGCTCGCCTGGAGGCTCGCTACGAAACGCGTCGCATTCGCTTGCTACGAAACGCTCGCGTTGCTCGCTACGAAAACGGGGCTAACGCATCGGGTTATTTATTCTGAAATAAATTTTTGTGCTACTTCGATGTCGCTGGCGTGGTCCACGTCGATGATTTTGTCGATGGAGAACGCTTGCAGTCTGTGACCAGCATCGACGAGCGCGCGCTGGAAGTTGCGCATGCGTGAGATGTTGCTCTCTATGCAATGGTCCAGCACTTTGAATGCCTTGCTGTCCATAGCGTAGATACCTCCCGACACATATTTTGCCCCGTCCCATGGCTGGTCGCGGAATGCGGTGATGTTCATGTCGAGGTCGTTATCTACATCTACATAGAGAGGTTTCTCGTCCTCGATGAAGGGTGTCACCGCCCACATGCCATCGTGCTCGCCGTCGGCCTCAAAGGCCTGTATGTAGCGGGCGAAGTCGGGCTCGCGGAAGATGGTATCGACTGTGGTGAGGCAGAACTTGCCCTCGGGAATCACCTTGCTCAACTCCCAGAAGCTGTGCATGGAGCTGGGTGTGGTCTTCACCACCACGTTGAGGGGAACGCTCAAATTGAGGCTCTCGACAAACTCGCGCACCTCGGTCATGTGCTCATTGATGATGATGCTGATGCTCTCGGCATTGCAACGCTCAAAGATGTGCATGAGTCGCAACACCATGGGCTCGCCGTTGAGCTCAACGAGAGGCTTGGGCTTGCTCACGCCCTCCTGGGCGAGGCGAGAACCCTCGCCGGCTGCTATAATTGCGTAATGCATAGTGTTTTGTGTTTTATAGAGATTCTGGACTTTCTAGATTTTCTAGAAGTTATCGTTATCGTCTATCGTTATCGTAAAAAGCTTCACTCGTCCTTGGTGAGGTCGAGCACCACGTTGTCCTTGCCTCGCTCGAAGTACTGCTTGCGCAGCGGGTGGGCGTGTCCCTCGTCCCAGCGCAAGCGGTTGCGGTAGATGTCGATGGCTGCATAGATGGCCTGGCGGAAAGAGTTCTCGCTAGCGAGGTTCTTGCCTGCGATGTCGTAGCCAGTGCCGTGGTCGGGGCTGGTGCGCACCTGGGGCAGTCCGGCGGTGAAGTTCACGCCGTTGTCCATGGCAAGTGTCTTGAAAGCAGCGAGTCCCTGGTCGTGATACATCGCCAGCACGCCGTCAAACTTGCGGTAGGTCTCGTTGCCGAAGAACCCGTCGGCAGCGTAGGGGCCGAAGCACAGCACCTTGTCCTTGTCATAGAGCTCTTGCAGTGTGGGCGCGATCACAGTTTTTTCCTCGTTGCCCAGCAGGCCGTTCTCGCCCGAGTGGGGATTGAGCGCAAGCACTGCAATGCGGGGCTTCACGATGCCAAAGTCGCGCTGGAGTGACTTGTTGAAGATGTGCACTTTCTCCTTGATGGCATCGGCGGTGATAGCAGCGGGCACCTGCGAGATGGGCAGGTGAGTGGTGACCAGAGCCACGCGCAGATTCTCGTTGCACAGCACCATGAGAGCCTTGTTGCCGTCGCCCATGCAAGCCTCGAGATACTCGGTGTGGCCGGTGAAGTTGAATGACTCGCTCTGGATGTTGTCCTTGCTGATGGGAGCAGTGACGAGCACATCGATGTTGCCGGCATTGAGGTCGGCCACAGCTGCCTCAAGCGAGAGGAATGCTGCGTGTCCTGCCTGCTTGTCGGGCTGACCCAGTTCCACCTTGATGTCCTCGTTGCCGCACACCTCAATCAGGTTTACGGCCCCGTCCTTGATCTGCCCGCCGCGCACGGTGTTCACTTGCAGCGAGGGCATTTCGAGAGCCTTGCGGTGAAAGGTCATCACCTTGCTCGAACCGTAGATAACCGGAGTGCATAATTCGCAAAATTCAGGCACCGAGAGTGTCTTGAGAATCACTTCGTAGCCTATTCCGTTGGTGTCCCCTTGGGTAATGCCAACGCGTATTTTTCTGTTATTTGTCATTTATAATCAGAGTTTTAGTTATATATCGCACGCGTGCATCCGCAAGGACACACCACGCACTATACCAAATAATTTGCTAAATTACGAAAAAAATCCCACATTTCAAAATTTAGCTATGTCTTGCCAGGGCAACCGCATCAAATCAGTGGGAAAATCTGGCTTAATCTGTGCTGTGACCTCTGTGCCTTCTATAGAACAAAAAGATAAGTAGTTGAAAATCAGTGTTTGTTTTTCGGTAGTAAGGGACTAAAAACAAAAACAAGAA
>NZ_JAZLLZ010000187.1:0-22410 GCF_045598405.1 Sodaliphilus sp. | reverse complement strand
AGATATTCAGAATGCTCTCAAAATACAAGAAGGTGCGAACAGAGAAGGATGGCCAATGGGAGGATATCACAAAGCTCAAATACATAGAGGAACTAACCACGTTCCTTGATGTATAGGGTCTGAAAAACGGGTTTCTTTAATCAATTTAGTGAGAACATCTGGTAATTCAAGTTTCGCATGTTGAAACCATTTATGTTTCACCAATTTACTCCGATTAGCGTCCTACTGGACGCGGTTCACTGTCATCTGCCCCCCACCGCCACTACGTTCGGCGGTGGGGGTTATTCAGGTATTGTCCTACTGGACAACAAATTAGCAACATTCACTTTGGCATCCAGAAGTTGAGTTTTGTAATTATTGCTGTCCGGTTAAAGTTGCGAGAGTTGTACTATCTTCTTCAAACACTGTTAGTTACGACACTTTGGTATAACCCGGGCTTGGTATAGAATAAAAAAAGAAAATGATTTTTTTTGTTTATATGGCTCACGCCAAGAACCGTGCTCAAGGGAGTGAGCAGCGGTAAGTGGGCAAAGCCCGTGCCGCGACCAGCGAACCTCCCTTAAAATGGAGGACACTGTCCTCAAAATGATAATACACTATCTGTGAGGTAATTTCATTTTGCTTGCAGAGCAAGCTATTTTCTAAGCGAAGCATAAAAATCATAATAAAAATATTTTCTTTTTTTACCGGACAACAAAGTATTGTAATCTTTTTTTACTTTATTAAAAAAGAACCGCGGCCGGAATGGCTGCGGTTCTTTTATGTAGAATAATTAAATTCTATTGGGATCAGTTGCCCTGAAGTTTGAACTGAACGGGGAGAGTGTACCATACGGCCACTGCCTGACCATTCTGACGTCCGGGGACGAACTTGGGAAGAGTCTTGCAGACGCGAACTGCCTCACGGTCGAGGTCCTTATCTACAGAACGAACTACCTTAACTTCACCAACTTCACCAGTCTTAGTTACAACGAATTGAACTACCACCTTACCCTGGATGTTGTTCTCCTGAGCCATAGTGGGATACTGGATGTGGCTGCTGAGGTATTTCATCAGCGCTGCAGGTCCACCGGGGAAGGTAGGCATCTGCTCTACTGACTTGAATACTTCTTCCTTCTTAGTCTCAACAACTTCAGTCTTCTTCTCAACAACTACCTCGGTCTTGAGTTCGCGGGTAACGTTACGGTCGTCAGTACCTTTGTCGTTATCCTTCTGACCGAAGGCTGTCTCAGTCTGCTTGAGTTCATCCTGTGACTTGATTTCGTCCTCGCTCTTAACCTTCTCGTCTTCGACGATGCGGAGCTCGGTAACCTTAACGGTATTCAAAACCTCCTCGGGGAGAACCTCAGGCTGCTTAATTTCAACCTTGTTTTCTTCGGGTTCGGGTTCATCGGCTTCGGTCATGTCGATGAGTACCTCTTCCTGTTCTGCATTGTCGGCAATGCTGCGCTCAGCCATAATCTGCTGAACCTTCATGAAACCGAATACTGAAGCTACTACGAGAGCTGCACCAATGAGAGTATAGAGGACAGCCTTGTTGTGACGCTTAACAGAAGTGGTTCTCAGCTCGTAAGCACCGAATTCTTTATTCTTACCCTCAAATACGAGGTCACACCATTCTTTTGATGAAAGATCTACGTCTCTTGCCATAATCTTAATTCATTTGTAAGTTAATAAATACTTTCACCACACATTACTTTTTCTGTCCCTGAACGAGGATCATCATAGCCGAGTCAACAGCGCCAATGCGGTCGATCTGATAACGGCTAATGTTGTTGATCTGCATCTCGTCAAGTACGCTCACTACGTGTGCATAACTTGCGTTGGGAGTTGCCTTGATGATAATTACAGGACGCTTCAAAGTAGAGTCGTTGCGAATCTCTTTAGCCTTAGCTTGGTAAATAGAGTCGTTAACCTCTTCCTTGTTGCTAAACTTCATGTCCTTCCAGTCTTTCTTGAGAAGTTCAATCTTAGCAACAACGTCTTTGTTACGTTCACGTAAGATCTCACGAATCGCAGGAAGCGCGCCGCCGGTCTTGTTGCCGAACTCAACTTGCTTCATGGGATTGTTAGTAAGGATTTCTTCGCCTGTGGGAGGCATACCGTCGTAGTAGAACAGCATACCCTCATCGGGTTTAGATAGTCCGTTTTCATCAAGCTTACCGTCAATGATGATGGTAACAGCCTCACTTTGCTTAACTTTGTTCTGCTCCTCTGTATCAACCTTCTCGTTAGAGGGAAGGGCGATTTGGAGAGTCTGACTCTTAATCATAGTAGTACAAAGCATGAAGAAAGTGATAAGAAGCATGTTCATATCCACCATAGGAGTGAAGTCGATACGGGTATCGAATTTTTTCTGATGACTTTTAGTTTTTGCCATATCTTATTCCTCCTCAGTTTTTAATGCGGTCATCAAAGTAAACTTATTCATCTTGATAGTCTGGAGGTTGTCCATAACTACATTAACGACGCTATAAGGAGTAGTTTGATCGGCCTTAATTGCAATACCTTTACCTCTCACCATTGTTTCTTGCAACTCGGGGTTAAGCGAGTTGTAAGCTGCACGAATCCACATTTGGAACTCGTTGGGATTGTTTGGATCTTCATTCATGTTGATTGGGATACCGCCTTGTTCGAGCGCTTTGTCACGATTTTCGATATCCATATCCAGCCATTTAGCCAGTTGGTTCATTGGTACACCGAAAGTACCCACCTTAGAGAATTCCTCCACCTGCTTAGCAGTGAACTTAACAGGGTTGTTGGGGTGCTTTTCGTTGTAAGCCGAAGCCATGTTCTTCAGCACGTCGGCACGTACGGTCTCACTCTTGTAAGTAGAGTCCTTACTACCAGTGACAGCCATGTAAACCTTACCTTCGGGGCTGACGAGAACCGAAACGAGGTTCTGGTCAGGCACCTTCTCCTCACTTACTGAGGGAGGAGTGTTAACAGTTACAGGCTCCTTCTGAAGAAATGTAGAAGTCAACATGAAGAAAGTCAACAAAAGAACAGTCACGTCGCTCATCGCGGTCATGTCGATGCGCGTCTCTTTTTTCTTAATTTTGACTTTTCCCATATTTCTTACACCTTAATAAATAGTTACTAAAAAAGTTTTAACTCAGCAAAGGATTAGTGAGTAGCTGAGAAAGTAGTAACGATTGAGAAACCAAGTTCGTCGATAGCATAAGTCATGTTATCGATCTTGTTGGTGTAGAAGTTATATGAGATAAGTGCGAAGGCTGCAGTAGCGATACCGAAAGCGGTATTGATAAGAGCCTCAGAGATACCAGTTGAAAGTTCGGTTGAGTCGGGAGCACCAGAAGCTGAAAGAGCCTGGAACGACTTGATCATACCGATTACGGTACCGAGAAGACCGATAAGAGTACCCAGGGTTGTCAGAGTTGCAACGATGGGGAGGTTCTGCTGGAGAGAAGGCATCTCAAGAGCGGTAGCCTCTTCGAGCTGACCCTGGATGAGAGCGAGCTTCTGTTCCTTAGTAAGAACGGTGTCCTTGTCCATCTCTTTGTACTTCTGGAGAGTTGCGTAAACAACAGCACCAACAGTACCTTTCTGCTTGCGGCAGAGTTCCTCAGCCTTGTTAATGTCCTTAGCAGCGAGAGCAGCCTTAACATTAGCAACGAACTTAGCGATGTTACCTTTACCCTTAGCCTTTGAGAGGGCGATCCAGCGCTCTACAGAAAGAACGATAACTGTAAGGAAGAGAGTTTGCAGGATAGGCACGATGAAACCGCCCTTGTAGATAGTACCTGCGAGGTTCAGAGGAGCGTTAGCGTTGTCGCCATCCTTGAAGTTAGCGCCGTTACCAAGAACGAAGATAAAGAAACATACTGCGATGATAAAGCATACAAGAATCACAATAGATGCGTTCTTTACACCACCAACATTGCTAGAAACAGCCTTGTTGTCCGCTTTCTTAGGTGCGGGAACCGGTTGTGGCTTCTGGATGTTTGTTTGTTCAGCCATAATTTTAATTTGTTTTTAAAAGATTAATAAAAAATGTTATTTAATTAGTTTAGTTCTCTCTGGTGAAAATCTAGCACATCATGCCACATAAGGGGCAGTGCCAGCTTTTAGACTTCTATCCTATTGTGTTACTGCATTTTCACTCATAACTACAGGTCAAGATTATCAGTCAAAGGTTGGTTGTTCCTAGAAATTCAACGCAAATTTATCAAATTTATTTCAATAATGCAACGTATGTGGTATTTTTTCTTGATTTTTTTGTCATCTTCGCCAGCCATCTTCGCCAGCGAAAAACAAAAAAATGGGCTCCCACAGAGTAACAGAGGACACTGAGAATATCTTCTTTTATCCTCTTGGGGTTACGTTCGCTTCGCTCACTTCACCCCGCGCATTGTTGGCAAAGGTACGCCTCGACATAATTAATAGAACCCACCTTAAAAAAATCAGCGAGATCAGTGTAATCTGCGCGGGGTGGCACATTGGTGGTTAATTACACTTATTGTTCATAATTTATGCTAGATTTTAGCGTAATATTTTCTATAATATTTATATTATAATCCGAGATTTTTTTAGTAACTTTGCAACAATAAAGTGCCGTGTCGGTGACTCGGCAAGTTAGGTTATTGATAAACTGATATTTACCTAAACTAGAATGATGACTACAATAAAGTTGAAGAAAGGTTTTAACCTTAAATTAAAGGGGGGGCTCGACGGCAGTGCCGAGTCACTGCAAGCAACCAGCGTGAAGGTTGTTGCTGTTGTCCCCGACGACTTTCAGGGCATCACTCCCCGTCTTGACAAGAAAGAGGGCGACCGCGTGAAAGCAGGTGAGCCCATCTATCACGACAAGGAGCACGACAGCATCAAGGTGGTGTCGCCTGTGGCAGGAGTGGTCAAGGAAGTCAAACGTGGCGAACGCCGCAAGATTGAATCAATCGTTATTGAGTGTGACGGTAGTCAGGAAACAGTAAAGCATGACATCAAGTCTCCGGTGAAGGACACTCTGCTTGCAAGCGGATTGTGGCCGCTGATGCGTCAGCGTCCCTACGACGTGGTGCCCTCTCCCGAGGTGCGTCCGCGTGACATCTTTGTCACCGCGTTTGACTCGGCTCCGCTAGCAATGTCGCTGATGAGTGTCGCTGCACCCTTGATGAAATATGCCGCACAAGGCGTAAAGGCATTGCAAAGCCTGACCGACGGCAATGTGCACGTGTGCTTCAAGAAAGGCGAAGAGACCGAGGTCGAAGGCGCGCAATGCCACATCGTGGACGGGCCGCACCCGGCAGGCAACGCAGGCGTGCAGATTGCCAACATCGCTCCCGTGAACAAAGGCGAAGTGGTGTGGACCCTCGACATCGTGACCTTGTGCCGCGTGGGCGAGCTATTTGCTACCGGCCAAGTGAGCTTCAACACAAGCGTTGCCCTGGTGGGCGAATGTGTTGAAAAACCCATAGTTATAAACACTGTGATGGGATGCAGCCTCAACGACGTGCTTGAAGGCCGCCTCACGTGCGATGCAAGCGAGTGCCGCATCATCAACGGCAATGTGCTCACCGGTGCGAAAACCCCTGCCGACGGCTGGTTGCGCGCCCCCTACAGACAAGTGACAGTAATCCCTGAAATAAGCAAGAAGGATGAGTTCATGGGATGGGCGTCGGTCAACCCCAACCGTTACAGCATACACCGCATGTTCACTACCTGGCTGGCAGGAAAGCGCAACAAGGAATGCCGCATGGACGCACGCGTCAAGGGCGGCGAACGCGCGATCGTGTGCCTGGGCGAATATGACAAGATGCTACCGATGGACATCTATGCCGAGTTCCTCATCAAGGCCATCATCGCATTTGACATCGAGAAAATGGAGAACCTGGGCATCTACGAAGTCGCACCAGAGGACTTCGCGCTTGCCGAGTATGCCGACACTTCTAAACTGGAACTGCAACGCATAGTGCGTGAGGGTCTGGACAAGATGCTCGCCGAGATGTCATAAGTTTAACAAACAACGTATCACACTATTAAAACCATATAGACGTGAAACTATTAAGAAAACAAATGGACCAACTCAAGCCGCACTTCAAGCCTGGAGGCAAGCTAGCAAAGCTGGAGTCGGTTTATGACGGAATGGAATCATTCCTGTTTACGCCCAACGACACGAGTAAGTCGGGCACACACATACACGACGGCAACGATCTGAAACGCACCATGATAATCGTGGTGGTTGCGTTGCTTCCCTGCTTGCTGTATGCAATGTACAACATAGGCCTTCAGCACTATCTTGCCATAGGGCAAGGAGATGCCGGAGTGTTAACAATGTTTTTATTCGGACTGCTTGCATTGCTGCCGGTGATAGTGGTGAGTTATGGAGTGGGCCTTGGCATCGAGTTTGTCTCTGCCCAGATTCACCATAAGGAGATCCAAGAAGGATTCCTGGTGACCGGCATGCTCATTCCCTTGATAGTCCCCATCAACACCCCGCTGTGGATGACTGCGATTGCCACCGCATTTGCAGTAATCTTTGCCAAGGAAGTGTTCGGCGGCACAGGCATGAATATATTTAATGTGGCACTCATCACCCGCGCTGTGCTGTTCTTCAGTTACCCGTCGAAGATGAGCGGTGACGCAGCCTTTGTCAAAACCGACTCGGTGTTTGGCATGGGCGACGGCAAGCTCATTGACGGATTCACCGGCGCCACACCTCTGGGCCAGGTGGCAACCAACGTGGGCGACACCCTCTCCCTGACAGGTGTGGATAGCACCCCCATCGGCTTGTGCGACGCCTTCATTGGCAACATTGCGGGGTCTCCCGGCGAGACCTCAATGGTGTGCATCCTCATCGGAGCGCTGATACTGCTTGTGACTGGCGTGGCATCGTGGCGCGTGATGCTCTCGGCATTTGCCGGCGGCCTTGCCATGGGAGCACTTGCCCATGCATTCCCCAGCGCCACCTACCCTGCTTCGCTCATCGACCCGGTGGCACAACTGTGCTACGGCGGATTTGCGTTTGCAGCAGTATTCATGGCAACCGACCCCGTGACAGGAGCACGCACCAATGCAGGTCAATACATCTATGGTTTCCTGATAGGCGTGATAGCAATACTGATACGCGTGTATAACAGCGGTTACCCCGAGGGTGCAATGCTCGCAGTGCTGCTGATGAACGCGTTTGCGCCGCTCATCGACCACTGCGTGGTATCGTTTAACATCAAGCGCCGACTGGGTCGCACTAAAACCAAATAACGAAAGGAGGACATGACTATGAATAAAAACAGCAACATTTATCAAATCGTGTACTCATCAATCCTGGTGGTGCTTGTGGGAGCTGTGCTCGCCGTGATCTACATGACACTCAAGCCCATGCAGGACGAGAACATCGCCAACGACAAGCGCAAGCAAATCTTGAGCGCACTGCACGTCACCTGCGACAACGACGCCGACGTGAAAGAAAAATATGAGAAATACATCGTTGCCGATATCCTTGCTGACGAAACCGACGAGGCAGGCCACCCCAAGGCACAAGAGCGCGGAGCAGCCTTCGATGTGGATATGGCAGCCAACATGAAACTCGAAGCCGACAAGCGCAAGCTGCCCATGTTTGAAGCCAAGATGGACGACGGAACCACAAAATATGTGATACCCGTGTATGGCGCCGGCCTGTGGGGTCCCATCTGGGGCTATGTGGCACTCAACGATGATGGCAACACCGTCTATGGCACCAATTTCTCGCACCAAAGCGAGACTCCGGGCCTGGGCGCACGCATCACCGAGCAAGAGTTCCAGGACAAGTTCAATGGCAAGCAACTCATCAAGGAAGGCGCATTCAAGAGCGTAGAGGTAGTAAAGAAAGGACAGAAACCCAGCAACGGCGGCGACTATGTAGATGCTATCACAGGCGCCACCATCACCAGCCGCGGCGTGAGCGACATGCTGGCAAAGTGTCTTGAACCCTACAAGAAGTTTCTGGGAGGCATTTCCGAGGAAAAGACAACAGAGAGTACTAACAAAGACGTAAAAGAAGAGTAATAGAAGAATATGATATCTAAAAAGAACAAATCAGCGTTATTCAACCCGCTGTCGCAGGAAAACCCTGTATTGGTACAGATATTAGGTATCTGCTCGGCACTTGCCGTTACAGCCAACCTGGGCCCAGCCCTGGTGATGGGTCTGTCGGTAATCGTGGTGCTTGCTTTCAGCAATGTGATCATCTCATTGATGCGCAAGACCATCCCCACCACCATACGCATCATCGTGCAACTGGTAGTTGTGGCAGCACTTGTGATCATCGTGCAGCAGTTCCTCATAGCTTTCAGTTATGATGTGAGCAAGCAGCTCTCTGTGTTTGTGGGCCTCATCATCACCAACTGCATCCTGATGGGCCGCCTCGAGGCATTTGCCTTGAACAACCGTCCCTGGCCATCGTTCCTCGACGGCGTGGGCAACGGCCTGGGCTACACCATCGTGCTCGCCATTGTGGCATTCTTCCGCGAACTTCTCGGATCAGGCACATTGCTTGGATTCCAGGTAGTTCCCCAATGGTGCTATGAACATGGATATGAGAACAACGGCCTCATGATCCTTCCCCCCATGGCATTGATCACACTGGCTTGCATCATCTGGGTTCACCGTTCACGCAATGCCGAATTACAAGAAAAGTAAAACCGCTAACTAGAATAGAACAATGGAAGAACTTAATTTGTTTATCAAGTCGATATTCATCGACAACATGATATTTGCCTACTTCCTGGGCATGTGCTCTTATCTGGCAGTGTCCAAGAATGTGAAGACAGCGTTTGGCCTAGGCGTAGCGGTTACCTTCATGCTTATCGTAACCCTGCCGCTCAACTACTTGCTCAACACCTACGTGCTTCAACCAGGAGCGCTGGCATGGCTGGGCGAGGGCTACAAGGATGTAGATTTGAGTTTCTTGGGTCTGATTATGTTTATCGCAGTGATAGCCAGTGCCACCCAACTCGTGGAGATGGCTGTTGAGAAATTCTCACCGTCGCTCTATGCCTCGCTGGGAATCTTCCTTCCGCTCATCGCTGTGAACTGCGCCATCCTGGGCGGTGCCTTGTTCATGCAGCAGCGTGACTTTGGCTCGGCACTCACAGCCACAGTCTATGGCGCTGGTTCGGGCATAGGCTGGCTGCTCGCCATCGTGGGACTGGCAGCCATACGCGAAAAGATTGCTTACAGCAACGTGCCCAAGCCCTTGCGCGGTGTGGGCATCACATTCATCATTACTGGTCTCATGGGCATAGCATTCATGAGTTTCCTGGGCATTAAATTGTGATTACAACTATGATACTGATTGATACTACAGGACTCACAGTCATGTCAAGTGCTGTGATATTTCTAGCGCTCACGATGTTCTTGGTGATACTGCTGCTCGTGGCACGTCACTTCCTCGTGGCTAGCGGAAAAGTGAAAATCAACATCAATGACGGAACAAAAGAGCTAGAAGTAAACACTGGTTCGTCGCTCCTCACCGCATTGCAAAGCGAGGGCGTGATGCTGTCAAGCGCATGTGGCGGCAAGGGCAGTTGCGGCCAGTGCCGATGCAAGGTGACCGAGGGTGGCGGCGAGATACTGCCCACCGAGACAGTGCACTTCAGCCGCAAAGAGCAACAAGAACACTGGCGACTGGGATGCCAAGTCAAAGTGAAAGACAACATGTCATTAGAGTTGCCCGCATCAGTGCTCAGCGTGAAAGAATATGAGTGCACGGTGGTGAGCAACAACCTCGTTTCATCGTTCATCAAAGAGTTTATCGTGGCCCTGCCTCCTGGCGAGCACATGGACTTCATCCCCGGCTCCTATGCACAGATACGCATCCCCGAGTATGAGATGGACTATGACAAGGACATCGACAAAGAGTCGCTGGGCGAGTACCTGCCCACATGGGAACAATACAACATGTTCTCGCTCAAGTGCAAGAATACCGAGCCCACAATACGTGCCTACTCAATGGCCAACTATCCTGCCGAGGGCGACCGATTCATGCTCACAGTGCGCATCGCTACCCCACCCTTCAAACCGAAACCCGAGGTGGGATTCCAGGATGTGATGCCCGGCATAGCATCTAGCTATATCTTCACATTGAAACCAGGCGACAAGGTGATAATGAGTGGCCCCTACGGCGACTTCCATCCCATCTTCGACTCAAAGAAAGAGATGATATGGGTGGGCGGCGGCGCCGGTATGGCCCCCTTGCGTGCACAAATCATGCACATGACACGCACCCTGAATACACGCGACCGCGAGATGCATTACTTCTACGGCGCTCGCTCGTTGAGCGAAGTGTTCTACCTAGAAGACTTCCTGGCGATAGAGAAGGAGTTCCCCAACTTCCACTTCCACTTGGCGCTGGACCGTCCCGACCCCGTTGCCGACGCGGCAGGAGTGAAATATACCGCAGGATTTGTGGCTCCCGTGATGCGAGACACCTATCTCGCGCAGCACGAAGCGCCTGAAGATTGCGAGTACTACATGTGCGGTCCCGCAATGATGAGCAAAACTGTCAACGAACTGCTTGACTCACTGGGCGTGGATCCGTCATCAATACACTACGATAACTTCGGTTAACCAAACAAATGGGGAGAGCGTCAAAGTTTTCCCCATTTTAATATTAAACTCAACATGAAACGCCTGATATTTTCACTAATCTCTATAAGCATCATTGCGCTGAACGCTATGAGTGCTGTGATAACGGTGCCGGTTGTGACCCAACTGACCGCAGAAGAAAAAGACAAGCTACCCGACAAGACTATCGAAACAACATTCAAAACGCTGCGGTTCAAGACATCGTCCTCTACTGCGCTTGCTATGGGAATGGAACAAATAATGCAAGTGACATGCGACAACGCTTTCCAGTGCCGCACGTTCACGCTCGACCTGCGCCAATGCAATGACAGCGTGATGATGACTGTCAAGGATATAGACCCTACCGAACTAGGCGAAAAGCACGATAACTACCTGGGGACGCTAGTCAAAGAAGGCAGGCATTTCATCGTGACCTGCGATGCCGCCAACAATAACCTGGTTAAATCGGCAGTGGAACCAGCGCGCGACAAGGTGAAATATGTCAAGGAATATGAGTTTGTGGAGGAAGTGCAATCAGTACCAGCCACACTAGTCGAGGGAACAATTCACCGCATGGAAACCACAATAAAGACCTGTATAGTGGAAGGCGAAAAATTGTAAAAATCAGGTCTGTTTATCGTCTGTTGTTGAAACCATTTTGAATTTCGCACAGTGCGACCCCTTCGAGGTCGGTTGCAATATGCCCTTTTCCGACGGCCTGCGGCCATCGGTTACGATGCAATGTGACGACTCCGTCGTCAATTACCAACCAGAAAATCCGCTGACCATGAGTTTCACCATTTTACTCCTATTAGCGTCCTGCTGAATGCGGTGTTTATGGCATTTCATCCCCCCACCGACACGTTCGGCCATCGGTTACCGACTCCGTCGTCAATGATTTAATCTAATTTCAAGTTTCGGAAGTTGTAATTTACTGTCTTGCATATGAATAAAGTATTAATCGCGCCGATAGGTGCGTGGTCGCACGAAGTGCAACTATCAATAACCGGGGGTGAAGTGAGCGAAGCGAGCATAACCTCCGGTTAAAGAAATCCAAGGGAAAGCGTGCTAAAAGTACGCGACTTACCTACGCCAGGCGATATTTGACAACATCCGAAACTTAAATCTAATAAATATAAATAGGTGGGTCCTGCCAATTCCGTAAAAAGCAGAACCCACCTACACGCCAAAAATTTATTAGAACAATTAAGAATATCTTGCTTCTCATGGGCATAATTTATACTATCTTTCACTCGTATAGGAGCCCCAATATAGCATAAATTCTGACACAATGATAATCTAAAATCTTTTCATTACCTGATGAACTTTCCGGGTTTATCTAAACAGGTCATTTCACCCAGTCATTCATGATTTCAGGTTCCAGGACTTTAGATAGTTTCCTCCAGTCTTTAGACCTGAGATATTCCTGGATTACGTGAGCGTGCTCCAAGTTGTGCATGTCGGTTCCCAGCATATCAACCATCTCATGCTTGACAAGCCACATCGCATTCTCACGCGCCACCGTACCGAAATAGCCGGCAAGCGACAGCAAGTTGACCTGGAACTTGACGCCAGCCCTATGAAGTTTTTCGTAACGCTGCCTGCGACGGGAATAATAGCCATAACGCTCGGGGTGAGCCAAGATGGGCTTATACCCTTTCACCATGAGGTCAAACATCAGCTCGTCGAGCAGCAATAACTCTTGCTGGAAAGAGTTCTCCATGAGCAGGAATTTGCCTGGCATGGGAAGGATGGTACCGGCCTCCCATTGCTTTTCCCAATACTCATCGATGCGATACTCGGCCGAAGCATGCAGTTCGATGTCCATACCCGCTTCTTTTACTGCATCGCACAGTATATTATAAGCATTGGTCAAAGTCTCTGGTGTGTTTTCAAAAGTCTCGGAAGTGACATGCGAAGTGCATATCACGCGGTTGATGCCCATCTCCATCTCTGCTTCCAGCATCTGCAACGATTGCTCGACCGATTGAGACCCATGATCGACACCTGGCAGGATGTGACAATGCACATCGGTGTGGTAGAACAACTCTACCGGTTTTTTATTTTTTCTTAAGAAATTGAACATAAATTACGCGTTTTCTAAAATAATAACGATGAAAATTGCAAAATATTTTTTGAGATTAAAAAATTATTTGTACCTTTGCACGCCATTACAAATTTTGGGCGTTTACCACCGCCTGACATTTAGTTAATAATTATAAACAAAACATTGCAATGAAGAAAGATATCCATCCTACCAACTATCGCGAGGTTGCGTTCAAGGACATGTCAAACGAAGAGGTGTTCATCACCCGTTCAACAGTAGCGTCAAAAGAGACTATCGAGATTGACGGCGTTACTTATCCCCTGGTAAAGCTTGAGATCACTAGCTCATCTCACCCCTTCTTTACCGGTAAGCAGAAACTTGTGGACACCGCAGGTCGCGTGGACAAGTTCCTCAGCCGTTATGGCAAGAGCCTGAAAAAATAATCACGATAGAAAGTAGATTATTTTATCGAATACAAGCAGTAGCACCCCGGTGTTGCTGCTTGATTTTTTATGCCTAGACAGCAGCAACAACACAATAATATGTTAAAAAGCATTTTTAATGCGTTTTATTTGCTGATTTATAGCGAAAGATTTGTGAAATTGTAGTAATTTTGCAATTTAGAAGGAAAGTAATTCCAACTACAACAAAATATCGGGTATGACAGACAGAAAAAAAATCAAAACCGCACTGGTTTCAGTGTTCCACAAGGATGGGCTAAATGAGATTTTGCATGAACTTAACGCATGTGGTGTTAAATTCTTATCGACAGGAGGCACGCAAGATTTCATTCAAAGCCAAGGATATGAGTGTGAGGCAGTTGAAGACCTCACTGGTTATCCGTCGATACTTGGCGGACGCGTGAAGACTTTGCACCCCAAAGTGTTTGGCGGCATATTGAGTCGTCGCGACAACGAGACCGACCAGCAACAAACTAGCCAGTTTGAAATACCCGACATCGACCTTGTGATCGTAGATCTCTACCCCTTTGAGGAGACAGTGGCAAGCGGAGCAAGCGAGGCCGACATCATTGAGAAAATAGACATTGGCGGTATTTCTCTCATCAGAGCCGCTGCCAAGAACTTTAACGACGTGGCAATCGTTGCCTCAAAGTCGCAATATGAGCCCCTGCTCAACATGCTTCGCGCCAACGGCAATGCCGAAACGACACTCGCCGACCGACGCTGGCTTGCAAAGGAAGCCTTTGCGGTGTCGAGCAACTACGACAGCCACATCTTTAACCACTTTGACAACGATGAGCATAGCGCTATGCGACTCACGGCCAACGAGCGCAAGCAACTGCGTTATGGCGAGAACCCTCACCAGGAAGGATTCTACTTTGGTGACTTCGACGCTATGTTCACACAACTTCATGGCAAGGAAATCTCTTACAACAACCTGCTAGATATTGACGCAGCAGTGAGCCTGATAAAGGATTTCGACGAACCCACCTTCGTGATCATGAAGCATAACAACGCATGCGGACTCGCTTCACGCCCCACCCTGGTTGACGCATTCAACTGTGCGCTGGCAGGCGACCCAGTGAGTGCATTCGGTGGAGTGCACGTCACTAACCGCGAGGTCGATGAGGCGACTGCACAGGAAATGAACAAGGTGTTCATCGAGGTGTGCATTGCTCCCAGCTACACCAAGGAAGCACTTGAAACACTCAAGCAGAAGAAGAACCGCATCATACTGGAGATGAAAGACTTTGCCCTGCCCTGCCTGCAGGCACGCACCACTCTCAACGGAATGCTCGTGCAAGCACGCGACACACACGTTGAGACTCCCGACGAGTTGAAACAAGTGACTAACTGCGCAGCAACACCCCAGCAGATTGAGGACATGCTGTTTGCCAACAAGATAGTGAAGCACAGCAAGAGCAACGCCATCGTGCTGGCAAAGGGCAAAATGCTGCTTGCCAGCGGAGTGGGACAGACTTCGCGAGTTGACGCATTGCGACAGGCAATAGACAAGGCCCGCAGCTTCAACCAGGACCTGAATGGAGCAGTAATGGCATCGGATGCATTCTTCCCCTTCGGCGACTGCGTGGAGATAGCACACCAAGCCGGCATCACCGCAGTGATACAGCCTGGCGGATCAGTGCGCGACAACGAGAGCATAGACTACTGCAACAAAAATGATGTGGCAATGGTCATGACTGGAATCAGACACTTTAAACATTGATAAAAAATTAACAACGAATATAAATATAAAACAGAATAAAGAATTATGGGACTTTTCTCGCAGGATATAGCGATTGACTTAGGAACAGCCAACACTATCATTATCCACAACAACAAGATAGTCATCGACGAGCCCTCAGTGGTAGCGCTTGACACAAAGACCAACAAACTCGTGGCCGTGGGCGAAAAGGCACGCGAAATGCGTGGCAAGGTGCACGAAGGAATCCGCACAGTGCGCCCCTTGCGTGACGGTGTGATCGGCGACTTTGCAGCTGCCGAGCTGATGATGCGCGGCCTCATCAAGAAACTGAGCGCCAAGAACCGCTGGTTCTCTAACAGTTTCAAGATGGTGGTGTGTATCCCCTCTGGTTCTACCGAGGTTGAGATACGTGCCGTGCGCGACTCTAGCGAGCACGCAGGCGGACGCGAGGTTTACATGATCTACGAGCCTATGGCAGCCGCGCTGGGTATAGGTCTTGACGTCCTTGCACCCGAGGGCAACATGATTGTCGATATAGGCGGCGGTACAACCGAGATCGCAGTCATCTCACTGGGCGGTATCGTGAGCAACAAGAGCATTCGCATCGCAGGCGATGACTTGACCGAGGATATCATTGAGCACATGCGCCGCGTGCACAACGTGAAAGTGGGCGAACGCACTGCCGAACTCATCAAGATCAACGTGGGCAGCGCCCTCACCGAGCTGGCCAATCCCCCCGAGGAGTATATCGTGCACGGTCCTAACCAGATGACAGCTCTCCCGATGGAAGTGCCTGTGACCTATCAGGAAATCAGCCACTGCCTTGAGAAATCAATATCAAAGATTGAGGCTGCTGTGCTCAGCGCCCTCGAGCAAACACCTCCGGAGCTCTACGCCGACATCGTGAAGAACGGTGTGTATCTCTCGGGCGGCGGCGCCCTGCTGCGCGGACTTGACAAACGCTTGACCGACAAGATAGGCATTCAGTTCCATGTGGCCGATGATCCCCTGCATGCTGTGGCTAAGGGAACAGGCATCGCACTGAAGAATATCAAGCACTTCAAGTTCTTGAAGCGATAAAACATTAAGCACAAACGACTTACACAACGCAGTTGTCGTTGCTAGCCATAAAATCTAGCACGATAACTGCTGTGTGATATAAAGGTGACACATCAAGAGGTCCGTTAAATGAAACATCTACTAGAATTCATAACCAAGCACTATCCGTGGTTCATTTTTATCGTCTATGTGATAATGAGCCTGATGATGCTCGTGAACAACAACCCCTACCAGCAGAGCGTCTATCTCACATCGGCCAACTCTGTGAGCGCGACCGTGTATGAGGGCATCAGCTCTGTGACTAACTACGTGCACCTGAAAGACATCAACGAGGACTTGCAAGAACGCAATGCCTTGCTCGAGATGGAAGTCGTGAAACTGCGTGACGAGATCAACGAATATAAACTGCTGCTGCCCGACACTGCAATACAGCCCCGACTGAACCAGTACAAGTTTATCGTGTCGCATGTGATAAGCAACAGCATCTCGCAGCCCAACAACTACATCACCATCAACCGCGGCGAACTCGACGGAGTGAAACCGGAGATGGGCGTGGTGGATCAAAACGGTATTGTGGGCATGGTAGAGGTTACCGGCCCCCACTCGGCGCGTATCATTTCGCTGCTCAACCCCAACATGGTGCTGTCGTGCAAACTCAAAAACAGCGAGTACCACGGCAACCTCGTGTGGGATGGCGTGAGCCCCGAGTATGCAATGCTCGAGCAGTTGCCCAAGCAGGTGAAATTTGCACAAGGCGACACCATCATCACCACGGGTTACTCTGCAGTATTCCCCGAGGGCGTGATTGTGGGCACCGTGGCAAGCAAAGCAAGTTCGGCTAAAAACAGCTTCATCTCACTCAAGGTGAAACTGACTACCAACTTCAGCCAGTTGAGCACTGTGCGTGTGATTTCAAACAACATGCGTGACGAACTCAAAGAGCTTGAAGAGAAAAGTTTACAACAACAGGAAGGCAAGAAGAAATAAATGAACAAATCAATCATTCAATTCGCAATACTATTTGTCGTGCTCACCCTGCTGCAAGTGGTGTGCAACAAGGTGATATTGTTTGATGTTGCCACACCCATCATCTTCATTTACCTGCTTTTCAGGTTTCCTGTCAACATGCACAAGGCACTGCTGTTCAGCCTGGCATTTGCAATGGGCCTGATAATAGATATCTTTGGCAACACTTCCGGCATGCACGCAATGGCATGCACGCTGACTGCTGCATTGCGCCTGCCGGTAATCAACCTCTACATCACCCGCGAGGACGAGATGAACTCGCCATTGCCTTCGATCGACTCGATGGGATTTACATGCTACTTCAAGTATGTATCAACAATGGCGCTTATCTACTGCACAATACTTTTTTTCATCCAAGCGTTCACGCTCAATGACTTACTACTCACAGTAGAACGCATAGGAGCCAGTAGCGTGCTTTCCATACTGTTGCTTTTAGGTATAGATAGTTTAGTAAGTACACGTCGTGAGAAAAAACTATAATCTAGAGAAACGCAAATATGTCATAGGCGGTTTCATCACCGTGCTCGTGATCATATACATTTTCCAGTTGTACGTGTTGCAACTGGGCAACGAGCAGTATAAGGAAAATGCCGACAACAATGCGTTTATCGAAAAAATCACCTACCCGTCGCGCGGCCTCATCTACGACCGCAAGGGCAGGCTCATCGTCTATAATGAACCGGCTTATGACCTCGTGATGATACCCCGTGACGTGCACAACCTCGACACGCTGGAGTTTTGCAACACGCTGCGCATCACACGAGAGGATTTCGAGAAGCGCATGGAAGACATGCGCAAGAACCCCAATTATAGCGCTTACATACAGCAGACCTTCATGAGCCAACTCACCCCCGAGGACTACGGACGCATCCAGGAAAAACTGTACCGTTTCCCGGGATTCTTCATCGCCCAGCGCATTTTGAGGCAATATAACTATCACGCCGCCGCCAATGTGCTGGGATGCTTGCGTGAGGTCAAAGAAGAAGAAATAAAGAAAGACAACTACTACCGTGCCGGCGACTATACCGGCGACATGGGCATTGAAAAGAGTTACGAGAAATACCTGCGTGGCGTGAAAGGCAAGGAAGTGCTCATCAGAGACGCCCTGGGCAAGATACAAGGTCACTACAACAATGGCGCCAACGACGTGGAGCCGGTAGCGGGCAATGACCTGAACCTGACCATCGACATCGAGCTACAGCAGTTCGGCGAAGAACTGATGCGAGGCAAGATAGGCGCAATCGTGTGCATCGAGCCCAAGACCGGCGAGATACTGGCGCTCGTGACTAGTCCCAGCTATGACCCCGCATTGCTTGCCGGCCGCGACCGCGGCAAGAACTACACAGCCCTGTGGACCGACAACTTCAAGCCCCTCTTCGACCGATCGATACAAGGTGCCTATCCTCCCGGATCGACATTCAAGCTGTCACAAGGCCTCATCTTCGAGCAGGAACAAGTCATCAACCTGAGCACTGCCTATCCCTGCCACCGCGGATTCATCAGCGGCGGCCTCAGAGTGGGCTGCCACGGCCATGGGTCTCCCATCACGTTGAAACCTGCCATCCAGACGTCATGCAATGGCTACTTCTGCTGGGGACTCAAGCACATGCTCGACAACCGCAAGAAATATGGCAGCACGTCAAAGGCTTTTGAGGTGTGGAAAAACTACATGGTGGATTTCGGATATGGCTACAAACTCAACATCGACATACCCGGGGAAAACCGTGGTTTCATCCCTAACAGCGCCTACTATGACAAAAATCTGGGCGAGGGCAAATGGGTAGCAAACTCCATCATCAGCGACGCCATAGGCCAGGGCGAAATCCTAGCCACACCGCTACAAATTGCCAACATGAGCGCATGCATTGCCAATCGCGGCTACTACATCACACCTCACGTGGTGCGCAAGATTGCGGGCGTGGGTGTGCTCAAAAAGAACATCGAACGTCACGAGACACGCATCAACAAGGAATACTTCGAGCACGCAGTCGAAGGCATGCGCATGTCAATCACCGGCGGTACCAGCCGCTCGGGTAATGTGCCCGGACTTGACATCTGCGGCAAGACCGGTACTGCACAGAACCCACACGGACGTGACCACTCGGCATTTATGGGATTTGCTCCGATGAACGACCCTAAGATTGCTGTGGCAGTATATGTAGAGAACGGTGGCTTCGGTGCAACATTCGGCGTGCCCATCGGCACACTCATGATTGAGAAATACCTTTCAGGCAAACTCACCCGCGAGGGCCTGGCATCATCGATGAGCAATACTTCAATCTTCAGCACCAAGGCTTACGGTGCAGGACGTCCCGGCGCGAAGCAGAAAGAAAAAGCCAAGCCCGCCGAGGAAAAAACAACTGAAACACCTAATCCAAGTAACGATGGAACTAAGGAATGACAACGAGAATACATCGTTGATCAAGTCGGTTGACTGGTTGACGATAATAATATACCTGGTCATGGTCGTAGCCGGCATAGTCACGATCATGTCGGCGTCACACAACATCGAGACGGGCATTCTCATCGACTGGTCCAACTTCTCTGGCAAGCAGATTATATGGGCAGGCCTGTCGCTAGTCATCGGCTTGGTGCTGCTGTTGCTTGACCGACGCATATATGAAGCCTATGCCTACCCTATTTACGGAGTCATGATCATTGTGCTCATTGTCACAATATTCATTGCCCCCGATATCCAGGGTTCTAGATCATGGATCAAGATAGGTTCTAATAGCATACAGCCTGCCGAGTTTGCCAAGTTTGCCACTGCCCTTGCCCTTGCCAAACTATTTGACACTTATGGATTTGCGCTCAATTCATGGCGCAACTATGCAATAGCGGCAGCAATTATCATCACCCCTATCCTATCGATTATCCTGGAACGCGAGACGGGTTCGGCCCTAGTCTATACCTCGCTCATCTTCGTTCTCTACCGCGAAGGCATGAGTGGATTCGTGCTCTTTGCTGCACTGTGTGCCATCACTTATTTTGTGGTTGTGCTCAAGTTTGCCGCAGTGATATTCATGGGCATTCCGTTAGGCATTTTCATAGCATTTGTCATCATCATGGTGCTCACAGTGGTAATGCTGGCAATCTTTGTGAAATCATTCACGCTCACCCGCAATGTAACACTAGCCTATGCAGCAAGCGCACTCATTGTGGGCACACTGGCATGGTTTGGCATCGAGGTGAACGGCTATCTCTATTTCTTCACCATGATCACCGCAACCATACTCTACTTGCTCTATGGAATGTTTCATGATGACATGCGCAAGATTCTAGTCACCATAGCATTTGTGGGTATCTCGGTGAGCTTTATCTTCATGGTTGACTTTGCGTTTAACAACATCTTGCAACCACACCAGCAAAACCGCATCAAGGTGACGCTAGGCATAGCCGAGGACCCCCGCGGCGTAGGTTACAACGTGAACCAGAGCAAGATAGCCATCGGTTCAGGCGGTATGTGGGGCAAAGGCTACCTCAATGGAACCCAAACCAAACTAAAATATGTGCCAGAGCAGCACACCGACTTCATCTTCTGCACCATAGGCGAAGAGGCAGGGTTTGTGGGCACAACAGCTGTTGTGCTGGCTTTTGTTGCACTTATCTATCGCATCATAGGCATAGCCGAGCGGCAGCACACAGCCTTTGGCCGAGTGTATGCCTACTGCGTGGCATCCTATTTCATATTCCATCTTGCAGTGAACATAGGCATGGTGATAGGACTATGCCCAGTCATAGGCATCCCGTTACCCTTCTTCTCTTATGGAGGTTCATCGTTGTGGGGATTCACGGCACTGCTGTTTATCCTGCTGCGCATCGATGCCGACCGCAAGGCTTATGGTTCATGGTAAACTGATAAAGCAATGAGCGAAACAAAAACAACAAGAAGCAAAAAAATGGCCAAGGATTTCCTGGTCTATTCAATAGGAGTCATCGGTTCAAAGCTGATGACATTCCTGCTTTTACCTTTTTATACCCATTACATAAACGACCCCGCCGAATATGGTTACTATGACTTGTGCCTTACAGCATGTTTTGTGCTTATGCCCATCGTCACACTCCAGCTGCGCGACGGTGCGTTTAGGTTTCTGCTCGAGACGCAAGACACTATCAAGCGCAAAAACATTGTGACGCTGGTTAACAAAACACTGTTACAGACTTCATTGATAACGATACTGATAGCAATAGGCGTTTATTTCATACATCCGTTTAACTATTTGGGCTATACAATCACACTGCTTATTGTCATGTCGTTCTACGACGTATATGCACAAACGGTGAGAGGATTGGGCAACAACCGCAGTTTCATTGCAATGAGTTTGATAGCGTCATTTGCCATTGCAATACTCAGTGTTGTGTTAATCAAATTCCTTTCAATGGGAGTTGAAGGTATTTTCATTGCAAACATACTGGCTCGAATTATAGCGACAGTAGCCGTTGAGATCAAAGAAAAAGCACTAAAAAAATACTTTAATCCAAAGTTGTGCGACTACAAGGAGCTGAGGCGAGAAATCTTGAAATTCTCAATTCCATTGCTACCTGCTTGCATCTGCTGGTGGTTTATTGGATTCAGCAACAGATATTTCATCACAGAGTACATAGGCCTTCATGATAGCGGCATATATGGCGTCGCAAGCCGACTGGCAACAGTGGCACAAACGATTGCTATAATATTCCAGCAGACATGGCAAGAAAATGCTATCCAACAATATAATAGCAAAGACCGAAACCTATTTTTCTCGAAGATTTTCAATGGATACATTTTCTCATTTGCATTAGTAATCTTGCTATATACATTCACGGCCAAGCTCATATTCCCTTATATGCTCAATGACAACTATATTGATTGCATCAAATACCTTTATCCGTTGTGCGTTTCAACCATGTTCTTCGCATTAGCAGGGTATTTTGAAATCATATATCAATGCGAGAAAAACACTCACCGTTTACTCCCCACAGTCATAGCCGCTCCTATTATTAATGTCGTTTTGAACTATTTGTTCATCAAGCCTCTCGGGGTAAATGGCGTGATACTCTCTTATGCGATAACCTATATTATACTTATCGCATGCCGATGGATTGATGTGAGAAAATACATCAGCGTCCAGTTCTACAAAATCTCAACGATACCCTTGCTGCTTATATTAATTGGGGCCATACCGTGTGTGGTCGACACTAATATCTACATAGAGGTAACAATACTAGTAGGATCGGTAGCCAGTCTATTTATTTCAAAGGATTTGCGCGACAATGTGATAGGGAAAGTCAAATCCAAACTGTCAAGGAGATAGACGCTACCGAATAAAACTATGTTTTTCATTAGCGTCTTGCAGACGCCACTATTCAACAATGGTATTTTGGGTAATATCCCCGCGCAGATCTCACTGATAACACTGATTTAATAATAACTGATTCCGCTACAAAAAGTAGCATTCAAGTTAGACATTTCTGCTTCATCGAGAGTCAATCCCGAGTCGGCAGGTTAATTTGGGGTGATGCAAGATTTTCCATTTCGGATGGTCAAAGCATCGTATATGAGCTCTTACGAGC
>NZ_JAZLLZ010000186.1:0-9134 GCF_045598405.1 Sodaliphilus sp. | reverse complement strand
TCGATTTCTTGAACATGTCTATGTGCTTGATTTTCTATACAAATATACGCATTTTTCTCCAGATTACAAAATGTCAAAGACCGATTTAGTGTTAAACTAACGTAATTTTAGTCATAAGTCGGCTCGCCGACTTTTTAGAGTGAACTCATTTATGAAATCGTAAAAAACTTTGCTAATTCACAGATAATTCGTAACTTTGCATGGAAGATGTAAATAGCATCTTCCATGCTTTGTGTTTTGAAGGGGTTTTCTCTTATAAAACCAGCATATTTGTTTAACTTAAATACAACACTTTGGACCCTGACCCTTTATCGTCGTTATTAATGCTTTTGCCAGACTATATCACGCTGGCACTACAATCACCCATATCTTTTAATGCACCATCACCAGGCAGCATCGTGGCTATGATAGTCTCTGTGCTGGGTTTGTTCTTGTCGGCGTTCAACTCCGGCAGCGAGATTGCATTCTTCTCACTCACCAAGGAACAAATTGCAGGCATCACCAGCGACTCGCAGCGCGACCGCATCAGCAGCCTCCTGAGCAAACCCGAGAAACTGCTAGCCACCATCCTCATAGGCAACAATCTGGTCAACGTCATGATTGTCGTCACCATGTTCTACGGCCTCCAAAACGTACTCAAGATTGATAACAGCATTATCGAGTTTCTGGTTCAGACGGTGTTCCTCACCTTCCTCATCCTGCTCTTCGGCGAGGTTATCCCCAAGCTCTATGCCACCAACCACAACGTGCGCTTCGCGCAGATGGTATCGGCTCCGCTTAACGCCATGGTGAAACTCTTCACGCCCATATCGGCAGTTATGGTCAAGGGCACTGGCATCGTGGGTAAAGTGGTAACCAAGCAGGCCGACGAAATCTCGACCGACGACCTCTCGCGAGCTCTCGAAGCTAGCGACGTTAAAAACGAGGACGAGAAAGAACTGCTCGAGGGCATACTCTCGTTTGGCAACAAAACCGTGAGCGAAATCATGCGCCCGCGCATCGACGTTGTAGATATCGACATCGACTCGACATTTGACGAGGTGGTCAAGAAAGTCATCGACACAGGCTACTCTCGCATGCCCGTCTATGACGAGACGCCCGACAACATCAAGGGCATCCTCTATGCCAAGGACCTGCTGCCCCACATAGGCAAGCGCGGCGACGACTGGCGGTGGCAGAGCCTCATGCGCACGGCCTACTTCGTGCCCGAGACACGCATGATCGATGACCTGCTCGAGGACTTCCGCAAGAAGAAAATGCACATGGCGGTCATCGTCGATGAGTATGGCTGCACTCAAGGTATCGCCACACTTGAAGACGTGCTCGAGGAAATCGTGGGCGACATCGACGACGAGTACGACACCGAGGAAAAATTCTACACACGACTTAACCAGAACACCTACACATTCGACGGCAAGACACAGATTGCCGACTTCTGCCGTGTGCTCGACATCGACGAAGACTCACTCGACGAGCATGGACAAGACGCCGAGACACTTGCAGGACTCTTGCTCGACCTCAAGGGAGACTTCCTCAAGGAACAAGAAATAATCACCTACGGCCGCTTCACCTTCACAGTCCTCAAAGTTGTGAAATACCGCATCGCCAAGGTCAAAGTCACCATCAAGCAGTAAAAATCTAGAGACCCTAGAAAACATGGTATCGGCAAATACACCAGCACAAGCGAACCTTACACCATGGTCAAGACCCTAGAGAGCTTAAATAGCCCTCCGGAGAAAAAACTGCCACCCTTTTGTTATACAACTGCCATTTTGGCATATATAATGCCATTTTGTCACCACAAAACCACCCATCTCCTATCTGGCATGACACTTGCACAATAGTGAGCGAACACGGCAACCAACCGAGTTCAGAAAAAAGAATTGTATAACTAAAAAAATATAGGAGATTAAAATTATGATCGTTACAAGAAACAACCGCAACTGGTTACCCGAGGTTTTTGACCAGATGTTCAACAACACACTTGCCATGCACAACACTGCAACAAGCACTGCACCAGCTATCAACGTCATCGAGGACAAGGACGCCTACACCGTCGAACTCGCCGCTCCCGGCATGGGACGTGAAGACTTCAACGTCACAATCAACGAAGACGAGAACCTGGTGATCGCCATCGAAAAGAAGGCGGCAACACAAGAAGGCGGCGAGGAGAAAACTCCTGCCACCGAAAAAGAACAACGCTATTTGCGCCGTGAATTCACACACACCAAGTTCACCCAGACTTTCATCATCCCCGAGGAAGTGAACCGCGAAGCAATAAGCGCAACAGCCGAGAACGGTGTGCTCACCGTGAAACTGCCCAAGCATCTCCCCGAGGAGCTCAAGCGCGAGGTCAAGCACATCGCAATCAACTGACACCATCTCAATTAACCGCTACGGAAAACACAACCGCACAACCTGAATCTGAAAATTTCTTCATACACACACAACCATAAATTTTAGGAGGTTTTTTGAGGTTAATAAGCGAGGCGGTCCAGGCAAAAAAGTCTGGACCGCCATTTTTCTTTATATGCGGGTTCCGTCATTTCGACACTGGCTCAACCACATAGCCGGCATCACGCAGCAACGCTATCAGCCCCTTCTCGCCAGGCAGATGCCCCGCCCCCACGCACACCAGGACCGACTGCTGCGGCATGAGCGCCTTTAACTTCTCCACCCATCGCCGATTGCGTTCCCACAGCAGCAGTTCCAGCTCGGCATCGGTGGGAGCAAGCCCTGCATCAGGCGTCACAATCTGCCGCAACATGAAATCCAAGTCCTCACGCACATAAGCCTCGGCAAGTTCGATGCTCACACGCTCAAAGTCGGCATCATGTTCACACACATCCACCAGACCCTCCGCTTGGTCTGCAATCGGAGTCCCGAACAGAATAGCCACCTGTTCATCAACCGTCTCAAAGCCGCCCAGCGTCTTGCCCGCCTGCTCGCCACGGTTCTGCACACTGCGGTCAATCTGCTTGTTGTGATCAAAATCCTTAAAGAATTTCAACGCCTGCAATGCCTGCAACTGAATGCTCACGCCAGCAGGTTTGAGCATGTTCAAAGACGCCAACGTGATGCCCGCAGGCGCAAGATAGCCATCAACCACCCTCTTCACCACAGCATACTGTTCAGGCGTCAGCACCTTGTCGAGAGTGCTGTCGGCAGGAGCCACCATAGCCATCGCAACGCGCTGCTGTGCCTGAATGTTCATCATGCTGTCACGATGAATCTCGCCATAAACAGCATCACACGACCTGATAGCATCATTCAGCCCACTCACGCTGTCAATAAAATCGGCCGGAGCAAAATGATGAGTACCCATCAAGAAAGACGGCTTCTCCAACCCGTTGCCACTCACACGCCACAACAACTGCGACCAAGCCGACAAAGCAACCGTCAGCACAACAACAAATAATAAAATCCTACGATTCATAACTAATATCGTTTGAAATTTTCATCGCAAATATAGATAAAAAACGCCACATACACACCATTCCCCCTGCCCAAAACGAAATATTTACCCACAAATAGGTATTGTGGCATCCAGTCACAGGCAGTAACTTTGCATCGAGAAACACGACATATACCACACACCCAGGTAATACAAGTTATTAATTAGTAAATAGTGAAAAAGAACCGCGTCGATGCGAATCGTGCGGTTTTTTGCTTTAAAAAAGCCCTTGGAAGCACAAAATACACATTTTTGAGCATTTTTTCTCCGAAATATTTGCACAGTCCAACAAAAAGCAGTAACTTTGCAACGCTTTTCGGGGGAAACCCCGCATAGTGCGATCGGGATGTAGCTCAGTCGGTTTAGAGTACGCGTCTGGGGGGCGTGGGGTCGCTAGTTCGAATCTAGTCATCCCGACCACGTAAGAAAAAGTTGGTAATCAAGCGATTATCAACTTTTTTGTTTACGTAAAATCGCTTTGAGTAGGCAAAAAAAAACGGCATTTTTGCTCAAATTTACTCAAAAATGTTCAATTTTACTCAAAAATACTTGCACAAATACTTGCACATTTGGTCACCACTTGCGCAAATACTTGCACATTTTTGACGAGACTTGCACAAACACTTGCACAAATACTTGCACATTTTTGAAAAATTGAGGGATGTCTCACTTTTTGTTTATGGCAAACACAAGAATTTTTCTTGACACAAGGCGAGTAAAGCCTGGTGTAGCGAGCATGTTGAAAATTGCGATTAGTCACAAGACCAAGACCGCATACGTTTCAACAGGGTGTAGATTATTTGAAGACCAATGGGATGACGAGCATTCTATGGTTGTAAATCACCCACAGTCACAAATCCACAATCTCTCCATCCTTGGTTTGAAAAATCAAGTTGATGGGTTTCTACTCCGTCTCACTTATGAAAACCGACTGAGAGAAATGTCTGCATCAGACATCAAGCAGGAGTTTGAGGCTATGTCAAACCCTGAAAAAGGTGAAAAGATTAGAGCGAAGAATCTCTTTGAAGCTAGGTTCATAAAGTTCATGAACACAAAGAGTTCGGGAACGAAACGATTGTATGAGGTTACTTACAAGCGCATTAAAGAGTTTGCAGAACGCAAGAACTTCCGTATGCCTACCCTCACCTTCGAGGATATCAACAAGGATTGGTTGACTCAGTTTGACTTGTTCCTCTCTGAGTTCGCTCCATCAGTCAATGCCCGCAACATCCACTTCCGCAACATCCGTGCGGTATTCAATGATGCCATAGACGATGAGATTACCACAGCCTATCCCTTCCGCAGGTTTAAGATTAGGAATGTGGCAACACGCAAGCGCAACCTCAAGGTTGAGGACTTGCGCACCTTGTTCAATTATCCTGTGGAGAAGTGCAACAAGGGTTATTTAGACATCTTCAAGCTGATGTTCATGCTCATAGGCATCAACACTGTGGACCTTGCTAATCTCAAGGAGATTAAGGACGGGCGAGTTGACTTCTATCGTGCCAAGACCCACCGCCTATATAGTATAAAGGTGGAGCCCGAGGCACTTGAAATCATCGAGCGCAACAAGGGAAAGGATTGGTTGGTGGACATCCTTGACCGCTATAAGGACCACAAGGACTATACCAAGCACATCAACATGGCATTGAAGAAGATTGGTCCCGTAACAAGAAGCGGACTGGGAGGCAAGAAAACATTCAATCCCTTGTTCCCCGAAATCTCAACCTACTGGGCACGTCACTCATGGGCTACAATAGCGGCTTCGCTCGACATCCCTAAAGATGTCATTGCCCATGCCCTTGGACACGGCAACAACACCGTCACCGACATCTACATTGACTTTGACCAAAACAAGGTAGATGAAGCCAATCGCAGGGTGCTCGATTGGGTGCTTTACGGCAAGAAATAGGTGTTTCCCCTAGTGTTTCCCTTTGTGCTTCCCTTAGTGTTTCCTTTGGTGTTTCCACTAAGAAGATAATCATTCTTCGATTTTCCAAAATTGGGCTTGGATTTTTTGGCTGCGACCTGACTCGGTGAAGGTCGCAGTCAGTCTTTCACAGAGGTACCTTTTGCCGTTGATGTGGAACACGGAACGGATGTTCGGGATCCTGTCGGCAAGGAACGAAAAGGTGTACCTTTGCTTCGGGTTGATGTCATGGGTGACGAAACCTGATGACTTGTGCCGTGAGTTGATTCGGAGCGAAAAGTCATACTCCTTCCAAGTCATATCAGGGAAACAGACAACTCTGTCAGTGATTGGGAATGGGTACAATCCCCTCTTGGGAATGTTCCCGTTCCAAAAGCCTACATAGATGCGGTCAAAGTACTGGCTGCGTTCCACGCCCTCACCGTTCTGCAAGCGTTGGACTGACAGCGGTTGGAACAACTGGCTCTGCCATTCCTCGCTGCGGAAGTCGGTATCGCCGACATTGGCGGTGTCCTCGTTGTAGTCGCTGAACGAGAGGAACAGGCAGTCGCCCTTGGTGTCCTCGGTGAGGTCTATGTATGCTGGAACGAAGTCAAGTTCAATCTCGCTTGCTTCTTCGTCCTCGCTTGCGATACGACCTCCAAATTGGTTCACTGGCTGCAAACGCAGGTAGTAATCGTAGGTTTTGAGTTCATGGCTGCCCACTTTCATCACACTGACAACGACATTCTTGTATGCCCTGAAGATGAAGTATGTGTCAACATCCCTGGCATACAGCATCTGCTGGACAAGCGTTCCTCGCCCGTAGTTGCGTACAACCTTGTAGTAGCCAGCGTCCGCAACAAGTTCATTCATCGTAGCGTATTCCTTGACGTAGTTTGCATTGCGGAACTCCTCGATGAACCAACGGCAATCGTAGTACATCCACATTTGGTGGTCGCACTTGCGGAACACCAGGTTCTGCGATTCGCGGTACTCGCAGCTGTTCTCGTCTTGCGACACTGTTGCCGAGTATTCATCAAGAACATTGTCGAGCAACACCGGCGCAGCGTTTTCGATAGCGGTCTTTGAGAAGGTGAATGAGATTGACCTCGCCTTGTGGTTGATGTCAAACTCGCAGTTCATGAAATACTCCAACTTCTCGAAGAACTCTGCCACCGTCCAGTGAGGCAATGCCGCCGCATAGTCAGACATATTCCATGCATACGGCAATGTGTTGCAGATAAGCAGATACCTGTAAGATGACTGTTCCCACTCGGTGAAGTCATAGGCATATCCGACGGCATCGCATATCCTCTTGGCTATGACCAGAAGGAACGGCTGCCATGACAGTCCGCGTGTCTCGGCAGTCCATTTATAGGAGCCATTCACAAACTCCACATCATTCTGTATATTACCCGATGCATTGTTACACCATGGCAATGCAACCGCTTCGCTTCCCTGCCATGCAAGGTCAGGAGTGATTGCACTTGACTGGGTGATATAGGGCTTGCCGAGGTCAAGATTGTTGATATACACGTCATCGAAGGACTCGTCAAAGTTTTGCTCGCTGCGTCCTTCAAGGAACTGGGTTTTGACCTCAACCTCATTGAGTTCAACGATAGTGACGGAACCAGCCTTGTAGAAACCGCGGTCACGAATCTCGCAGTCGAACAATACCTTTCCCTTGTCCACATCGGTGCGATGGATGTTGCCGAAGATAGCAAGGTTCTGCGCACAACCACGCAAAGGGAAAGTGATTGACAGCGTATAGGAATCGCTTCCTGTGAAGTAGCGGTTCTCTGTAATGAACTCAAATGATGTGCCTTTCTTCAAGGCTGCCTGTTTGCCGTTGATTAGTATCTCCATAAAACAAAAACGATTGATTACCACAAAGGTAACCAACCGATTTTGTCTTAGAAAAGACTACTACAACCCATATTCGTCATATTTACTAAGGATTGTATTTTCTGCAACAGTATATGCATAACATGCAACTGGCAAAAAATGCAAAGTGACAAACTCCAGTTCCTTCGTCTGCGTGATAGTCTTCGTTGTTACTATTGCTTCAGTAAGTTTGTTCTTTGGCATATAGGTCAGCAAAGCCTCCAATTCTCCAGGACGTTCGGCATAGCGGTCTGACCATTTTACTTCTACGGCCCATGACGGCTTTTGACGTGCAGGATCTATGCCGACGATGTCAACCTCTCCTTGACTCTTTTTATTTATTCTCCAATTAGCATAACTTATGTCGGTAGACTTCCTCGGAATCCACTGAGCGTAAACCGTTGTTTCTACCATGTCTCCAATCTCTTCGTCTGATTCAGTGATTGGTTGGAACAAAGCACATCTTAATGACGGGTTTGTCAAGTAAATTTTGAATTGTGTCTCGCGTTGATAAGATTTTGCAGTATCATCGGTACGATGAATAACTTTTATCAAGAAAGCCGCTTCCAGATACTGAATATATTTCTTTAGGACTTCTTTTCTTACCCCAGACTCTTTAGATAGTCCCTCATAAGAAAATTGTCCACCAGAATGGTATGCCAGCATAGTGAATACAGCATTAAGTTCTTGCACATCTTTTATTCCGTATAAACTAGGCAGATCCCTAAGTAGCACCTTGTCTATTATGTCGTGTCGGATAAACTGCCCAGGATTTTCCTGTATCTTCTGACTGAATACGACTTCAGGATATCCGCCATAATTGATATAGTCAATAAAGAGGCTATTAAGTTTCTGAATATCAACTGTGTTGTAATATTTAATACTGTCACCTTTCCACGCAAGCGTTGTAGGGTACATCAGTTTTTCATATCCTTTGAGATGAATATACTCATAAAACGTCAAAGGAGGAAGGCTAAAATCTGTAAATCGTCCGGCACCGCTTTCGATGCTTTTCTTCTTTAATTCCGCTGCAGCTGAACCACTAGCTACGAATTTTACGTTTTTGTATGTATCTACCAAGGATTTTAGATTAACTTCCCAATCCTTTAAGTATTGTATTTCATCAAAAAACACATAGTATTTTTCTTTGCTGTCAACAGGCTGTCCCAATGTTTGCTTGGAAAGTGTGAACAACTGCTCCAGAAAAATATTATTATAAATAGGGGTTTCTACAGATATATAAATGATGTTCTGTTGCGGCACACCATTATCCAGTAACCTTTGTATGCAATGATAAAGCATAACAGTTTTACCTACACGACGAGGCCCCATAAGTATAATTGCACGTTTTATGTCGTTTTCTGTTACCAGCGGATGAAATATATCTAGATACATACGAGGGGTCATTGCCTTGTAATATTCATGTATTTCGCCCTCAGTCCACCAAGGGTTGTCAATCCGCAAACGACCAATAATCTGTTTTTCTAAGAGAGATGTATATTCCATAATATGTTATTTTTGTTGCAAATATACAAAATTTTACCAAAATAAGTAATAAAAATAATGCTTATTTTTCCGAATAATGACATAATAAGTATTTATATTCGAAATAGACTGCTTATTTTTCTTACTGTAAATTGGGCATATTACATACTTAATAAAATTTTTGGCAAGTATTAAAATGATGATGGTGCTCCTTATTTTTCTTTTATTACTGTTTAAATATCAACATATTAAGTACTGATAGAAAAATAAGTATGTTTTTTGAAGCTTATTTTTCCACTATTTTTATCTCCTGCTTTTTGGTGACTTGTTTTTCATCAGTTTCTCGTACTCGTCCTGTGCTTTCTTGATGCCAGTGTCACCAGTGATGGTGTTCACTGT
>NZ_JAZLLZ010000185.1:0-2815 GCF_045598405.1 Sodaliphilus sp. | reverse complement strand
TTTGCAGACTCCCCGCGCAGATCTCACAGAACACACGAAAAAAAATATCAGCAGATTGCAGATTAAACTGAAAAATAACAGTTTTTTATATTTTCAGCTTATTTTCAGTGTATTTCAAGCGCAGCGCCACCACCTAAATACAACCCAAGACAAAAGGCGCTTCGCTTGAAATCAACTAAAAATTATCAAAAAATTTATTCTTTGTCAACATCCTCATGTTACACATTCAACTTTAGCTTTTATAATAAATGATGCTAATTTATTGTCCAGTAGGACAATATCTAAATAACCCCCACCGCCGAACGTAGTGGCGGTGGGGGTATAGGTAAACCGTAAAAATGCGTCCAGCAGGACGCTAATCGGAACAAATTGGTGAGACTCAAATGGTTCCATATGCTAAAGTTGAGTTATAGATAACCACTTCCCGGGCTGCATCACTGCAGTCCGGGATTTTTTGTCCGTATTCTCGTTTTTTATGTCCGTAACATCTTTGATGTTATGGTATTTTTTATTACCTTTGCATAGTTAATGACGCAACTAAAACTAAAAACAATAAATAATCATTGATAAACTTCAACTTCAACTAAACTATGGCAAAATTTTTAGCTCCCCCGGCTCACAAGCCCGAACAAACCGGCCCTGAAGCCGACCGCCGCTACCGTGCGCTGCGCTGGCAGGTATTCTTAGGAGCCTTCATCGGTTATGCTGCATTCTACATTGTGCGCAAGAACCTTTCGATGGCGATTCCCTCTATCACCGAACTCACTGGTGGCAACATCACCAAAGGCGACCTGGGTACAGTGCTCGCAATGAACGCCGTGGCCTACGCGTTTGCAAAGTTCTTCATGGCAACTATCAGCGACCGCAGCGATGCTCGCAAGTTCCTCCCATTAGGCCTCATCTTGAGCGCATTGTCAATGCTGTTTATGATTGTGCCCATTGCAGGACTAGATATCGCCAACAACCCCGACAACAAGTGGTGGGCAATCGTGATAATGGGTGTGCTCAACTTCCTCGTGGGTTGGTTCAACGGCATGGGATGGCCTCCGTGCGGACGTGTGATGACTCACTGGTTCTCACAGAATGAACGCGGCACATGGATGAGTTTCTGGAACTGCGCCCACAACGTGGGTGGCGGTCTCGTGGGCCCCATGGCAACATTCGGTGCGCTATGGTTCGGTAACTGGTTCTACGGTGAGCACACCGAGCTTTACTTCCTTGCCGGAACATTCATCTTCCCCGCTGCTGTGGCATTGCTCATTGCACTTATCGCTTACTGCTTGCTTCGCGACAACCCCCAGAGCTGCGGCCTCACTTCGGTAGAGAAATGGCGCAACGACTTCCCCAAGAACTACAGCGAGAAGAGCGAGCAAGTGCTCTCAACCAAGGAAATTCTATTCAAGTATGTCCTCAACAACAAGATGTTATGGTTTGTAGCTCTTGCTAATGCATTCGTTTACCTCGTGCGCTACGGAGCACTCGACTGGGCGCCCACTCTGCTCACCGAGAAAGGCATCGACATCAAGAGCGCAGGATGGGCTTATTTCGCATTTGAGTATGCAGCAATCCCAGGAACTATCATCTGCGGATGGATTAGCGACAAGGTGTTCAAGGGCATGCGTGCATTGCCCACCATCATCTTCATGGCTCTCGTTGCCATCTTTGTGGTAATCTATTGGCAAGCTGGCGACAACCTCATGCTCAACCTCGTGGGTCTCGTGGGCATCGGATTCTTCATCTACGGTCCCGTGATGCTCATCGGCGTGCAGGCTCTTGACCTCGCTCCCAAGAATGCAGCAGGCACAGCAGCCGGTCTCACTGGCTTCTTCGGCTACTTCTTCGGTACAGCGGTTCTGGCTAACACCCTGCTCGGTTACATCGCCGAGAGCAGCGCCGACGGCACTTTCATTCTGCTTCTCGCAGGTTGTGCATTGTCAATTCTCTTCATGGCGTTCACCTACAAGGAAGAGCGCTATCTCATGAGCAAGAAATAATACATCCCCCTGAAATATCAAGCGAGGCGACTTCACATCGAAGCCGCCTCGCCTAGTTTTTTTATAATTACCCTAGAATACACTACTTCACGATTGTAATAAAACTATTTTCACTCTTGACCTTTTTGCCATTCACATAGTAATCAGGACTTTCCATTGCCCCTAACGGATTGTCTATCTGCAATGTGTCGCTCTTGCCATCGGGCCAGCAGATAACTACTTTGGGGCACTCCTCAAGCTTGATGCCTAGTTTGGCATCCGAGAAAACACAAAAGTGAACACGATCCCCTTTAACAAAATTAGCATATTCATTGCTGCCCCGAAGGCTGTCGGGCGTAACAGAGTCGCATGGATTAGGCATGACAAACGTGAAAACACTGTCGCCATAAACACGCTTAAACTTCAGATCATATACATTTATCATCCCGGGAGACAAAGAATCGCAAAGCAAATTTTTACCCTCGGCATCAGTCACCTGAACATAATAATACAGATACGGATAACGCTGACAACCAGAAAACACGCTGGCCGCAACAAGGCAAAGCAAAGAATATAAAAGTTTTTTCATACAGGATTTCATTGTGAATTTTGAGCAAATTTAATAATAAATCATGACAACAGCAAGACATCAGGGCAACCGCATCAAAACTTGCCAAAACTTCTCGACTTCCCCCACGGAATATTGGATCAGGTTTTGGACCTAAAATGATGGGAAAAACAAAAAAAACAACATCTTGTAGGAATATAACTGCTAACACTTTTGTGTAACATGAGGATGTTGACAAAGAATAAATTTTTAGTTAATTTCAAGCGAAGTGCCT
>NZ_JAZLLZ010000184.1:0-13614 GCF_045598405.1 Sodaliphilus sp. | reverse complement strand
TCCGGCAGGACAATACCTGAATAACCCCCACCGCCGAACGAAGTGGCGGTGGGGGAAGAAATGCAACACGCACCGCGTCCAGCAGGACGCTAATCGGAGCAAATAGGTGAGACTCAAATGGTTTCACATGCTAAAGTTGAGTAATCAATTTACTTATTTCAGAATTAATAGAACCCGCCTAAATATTTTATTATAAGGTGTTAGGCCCGGGCCTAACACCTTATTGTTTTTGCCCAGGAGCCATTCACTTGCGAGACTCTCCTTAAACTATTTATGACTTTGTCAGTCTAATCAATAAAACCTGCACAACATGCACATCCCACATTCAAAAACGAAGTGCGAAAATCTTTGCAGTGACACATAAAACCAACCACAGAAACAGACAAAAGGAAAAATAAACTCTGTGTCCTCTGTGCCTTCTATGTGGGAGAGCGGGAGAGCAGGAAACGATGTCACGGCGCAAGAACAACATGCGCATGACTAATCTTTTTAGTCAAAATCTTGTATATATCATTTATTAGCAGTAACTTTGCATCTTGATGAAGCGACTAATTCTCATATTATTTTGCACTCTTGCGATGGGTAGCAGTGAGGCATGGGCAATGCCCGATGTCGCCACCACTGTACAACGAGTAGAAAGCACTGCTACTGCAACAGGCGGAGTGGGCCACATCACATTTGCCACAACAGGCAGTGATGCCGTGTTCCACATCTACTCCATCACAGGGCAGCTGCTCAAGACCGTGCGCCTCAATGCCGATGCCCACACCACCATCGAAATGCCCAAGGGCTTCTATGTGGTGAAGTGCAGCAGCCAGTGGTCACGCAAAGTGATAGTGAGATAATTAACAGCCAGGACACCCGATTCTTGGCTTTTTATTTACTTGCACGCTGATATACATGAGTCAAGATCATGATACTATGTGAACTATTCCCCTACGCATCGGTCGTGTATGATATCTTCATGGTATTGTACACCCTCACCATTGTGGGAACACTGGTCATTATCTTGAGCGAGAACCGCAACCCGGTGAAGTCGCTGGGGTGGGCCACTATCCTCGTGCTCCTGCCCATGGTGGGCATCTTGCTGTACCTGCTCTTCGGCAGGCGACTCAAGCACCGCCACATGATATCGCGCAAAAAACTGCGCAGGCTGCGCACCAACAACAAACTTGCCGAGGAATCGCCCGTGCAACTGTTCAGCGAGGGCAACAAGCAGCAAGCACACCTGGCCGAAGAACTCACCGAGACACCCATCTACAAGGGCAACAACGTGGACGTCTTCACCGATGGCAAGAGCAAGTTTGAATCACTCATGAACGACATCGCCCAGGCACGGCACTTCATACACCTGCAATACTACATCATTGAGAACGACAACACAGGACGGCGGTTGAGCGAACTGCTCATCGCCAAGGCCAAGGAAGGCGTGAACGTGAGAATCCTCTATGACCACGTGGGGTCCTACACCATCAATGCAGCATTCTTCAAGCACCTGCGCGATAACGGCGTGGAGGCATCGCCATTCCTCAAGATTACCCTCACGTCAATCTTCAACCGACTCAACTGGCGCAACCACCGCAAGATTGTGGTCATCGACGGCAAAGTGGGCTACATAGGAGGCATGAACATTGCCGACCGCTATGTGACCGGAGACCGCAACAACAACCCGTGGCGCGACACGCACCTGCGCATCACTGGCCCCGCCGTGATAGGGTTGTTCAACACGTTTGCCATCGACTGGAACTACATGAACCGCAAACTCCTCACCATGTCGAGCGAGAACATCACCACCGCAGCGCCTGTGGAACACGGCGACGCAGTGCAGATTGTGGCCAGCGGCCCCACCGACTTGTGGAACGGAAACTCATTCGTCGTGCTACGGGCTATCATGCTGGCAAAGAAACGATTGTATATACAGACTCCCTATTTCCTGCCTAACGATGCCTTGCTCAAAGCGCTGCAAGTGGCAGCCCTGTCGGGGGTAGATGTGAAGGTGATGATTCCGCGCCGCACCGACTCGGTTATCCTGCGCCATGCCTCGGGCAGCTACATCAAGGAATGCCTGCTTGCCGGCATCAAGATATACCTCTACGACGACGCCATGCTGCACTCCAAGGTAGTGATTGTCGATGACGACTTCGTCACCGCCGGGTCGTCCAACTTTGACTTCCGCAGCTTTGAGCACAACTTCGAATGCAACGCACTGGTTTACAGCAACACGTTCAACCGCCGCATGCTCGACATCTTCTTGCAAGACCAGCATCACAGCACACGCCTCATCCTCTCCCACTGGCGCCGCCGTCCCGTCACCATCAAAGCCTTCGAATCACTAGCCCGCCTCCTCGCCCCCATCCTGTAGAAGAAAGTCAAAGATTTATTCTTGCACTATTCGAAAAAAATCGTAACTTTGCATTTATATCGTTTAAGATACAATTATTATGGGCACATACATCAATAAAGGTAATCTTGCTTTCAAGAAAATTCTCAGGAGCAAATATGTTGACAAGACAAGTTTCATCGCAACAGTCAACTCTACCATTGACACTGAGGACCAGTATATCTGTGCAACACGCTGCCGCAGGTTCGGAAAATCCATGATGGCTAAGACATTATGTGCTTATTATGACAAGTCTTGTAACTCGCGCGAATTATTTAAGGGTCTTGCTATCGAGAAAGACCCCACGTTTGAAGAACATCTTAACAAGTATAACGTACTCTATCTAGATATCACATCCTTCACAACTCAACCAGAATATCACGGACACATAGTAAAGAGTATTCAAAAAGAACTTATTGAAGAAATCCAACTAGAGTTTCCTGACGTGAAATACAAGGAAGGTGCCGATCTCATGGGGTGTTTACAATCCATTTTCAATCAAACTGGCCAACGTTTCTACTTTATCATCGACGAATGGGATGCCATGTGTCGAGAGTTTCCCGAAAGGCGCAAGTATAAAGGTTCCCCTCTAGAAGTGGCCCCCACCGAGATGGACGAGTATGTCATGCTGTTGCGCCGCCTTTTCAAATCGCAAAGTTCTGACGAGGTTTTCGTGGGTGCATACCTCACGGGCATTCTTCCCATGGTTAAGTATAACACCGAGTCGGCCCTAAACAACTTCCGTGAGTACTCAATGGTCAAGCCACGCAATGCTGCGGCAAGTTTCGGTTTCACCAGCAATGAAGTAAAAGTCCTGTGCGAGAAATGTAACGAAATAACCTTTGACGATCTGGTTACATGGTATGACGGTTACAAGATAGGTAATGAACAGTCAATCTTCAATCCTAACTCAGTGATGAACGCCATCAATGCCGGTGAATGCAGCAGTTTTTGGGCTGCAACCGGTTCCTACGACAGAATGGCTTCGTATATCGACATGAATTTTGATGGGCTTAAGGATGATATCATCAATATGCTGGCAGGAGGGCGATGCATCGTGAATCCCACAGGATTTGTTAACGACATGTCGGTCATTAACACCAAAGATGATGTCTTTACTGTTCTCATCCATCTAGGGTATCTTGCCTATGATGCTGCTGAACACGAATGCTATATCCCCAACAAAGAAATAGCAGGCGAGATAATAAACGCAGTCCAAGCCAACAACTGGCAAGAAGTCATTAACACGATTAAGTTATCCAAGGAATTAGTCAATGCCACCCTCACAGGCGACGCTCTCAAGGTAGCAAGTATCATCGATGTTGCTCACGATGAAAACACTAGTATTCTCTCTTACAACGACGAGAACTCGCTCTCTTGCGTTATTTCTATCGCTTACATCTATGCTAAGAATGACTACATCGTTCATCGCGAACTGCCTTCGGGCAAAGGATTTGCCGATCTTGTGTTCATTCCCCGCAAGCATGTTAATCTTCCAGCAATGGTTGTTGAGTTGAAATATGACAAAGATGCCTACGCAGCAATAGAACAAATACGTCGCAAGGAATACCAAGGTAAAGTGCTGGAATATACTAACAATCTCTTGCTCGTGGGTATCAACTACAACAAAGACACAAAGAAACATACCTGCCTCATTGAGAAATACTAATTCAACTTTAGCTTTTACATAAATTAGTATCATTCATTTTAAAAGGTAACTATTCAGCAATGGAACTCCCCGCGCGGATCTCACTGAACTCACTGATTTTTTCATTGATAATTATTGTTGTCCGGTAAAAAAAGAAAATATTTTTATTTTGATTTTTATGCTTCGCTTAGAAAATAGCTTGCTCTGCAAGCAAAATGGAATTACATCACAGATAGTGTATTATCATTTTGAGGACAGAGTCCTCTATTTTAAGGGAGGTTCGCTGGTCGCAGACCTGCGGGCTGCCGGTGGGGAGTGTGAAGTGTGACAAAATCGCGGTTGAAGACCGCTACCTCGAAACGTGCAAGGTTGCGGTCTTCAACCACAGTATAGTGTGTCGCGTTTACCCTGCCCTGCCTTCGCATGCGCTCTGTTAGGACAGGGTTATGTGCAGAACCAAGGTTCTGCGTGTCGGCTTTCAGCCTCTCTTTGCCCTATGCTTTGTGCGAGAGAAAGTTTTTCATTAGGTCTGGGCAGGGACTCTGCAAAATTCTATTGCTGAATAGTTACTTTTAAAGGCAAAAGTTGGATAATATATTTCTAATTTAAGTTTCGGATGTTAAAACCATTTCAGTATCACCATTTTGTTCCGATTAGCGTCCTGCTGGACGCGGTGCTTCTTGCATTTCTTTCCCCCACCGCCACTACGTTCGGCGGTGGGGGTTATTCAGATATTGTCCTTCCGGACAACAAATTAGCAACAATTACATAAACAAGCGAAACTTGAATAAACTTACATTTTCGAGCTCAAATCCCTAAGATTACCTACCATCAAAAGAACCGTCCCTTTGATGGTCATGTCCTTCCGGACAACAAATTAGCAACAATTACATAAACAAGCGAAACTTGAATAAACTTACATTTTCGAGCTCAAATTCCCAAGATTACCTACCATCAAAAGAACCGTCCCTTTGATGGTCCCTTTGATGGTGCTACCGGGGGTGGCTATTATTTCAGTGCTTGGGGTGGGTGGGGCAGTGGTGCTTGTCGCAGTTGCTGCAGCCGCAGCTGCATGGGCCTCCGTTGGTTTTGGGCTTCTTGAACAGGCGCATGAGTACCCACACTAGGGCTATTGCCACGATGAAGAGGGCGATGATGGTTTGTATCATAATGACTGGATGAAAGTTGCTGATTGATAGAAAATGAACGAAACAAGCCAAGCCATGCCGGTGGTGTAGATGATTTCAAAGATCATCCACTTGGTTCCCGCCTCTCGCCTGATTGCCGCTAGGGCAGCGATGCAGGGGAAGTAGAGCAACACGAAGAGCATGAACGAGTAAGCCACAATGGGGGTGAACTGCTTGTTGCCCTGCTCGTCGGTTGCCGTTTGCAGTTTGGCTTTGAGTGTCGATGAGTCTTCATCGGCATGCTCGCCGGTGTAGAGCACTCCCATGGTAGAGACCACGATTTCCTTGGCAGCGGCACCTGTGAGCATGCTCACGCCCATCTGCCAGTTAAATCCAAGTGGTTCTACAACGGGTTCGATGGCTTTGCCCATGCGTCCCATGAACGAGTTCTCCACCTGCTCCTGCTGGGTCATTCCCTCGTGACGGGGGAAGTAGCCCAACGCCCACACGATGATGGACGCGGCAAGGATGACAGTACCCATCTTGCGCAGGTATTGCGACCCCTTGCTCCACATGTGCAGGGTGGCGTTGCGTGCGGTGGGCATGCGGTAGGGCGGCAGTTCCATGACAAACTGGGTGTGATCGTGCTTGAGCAGTGTCTTGCTCAATAGTATAGCACTGAAGGCTGCCATTGCGATGCCCACAAGATATAGGCTCATGAGTATTACGCCCTGGTTGGTCGCGAAGAAAGCCGAGACGAGCAGCAGGTAAACCGGGAGTCGCGCCGAGCACGACATGAACGGCACGGTGAGGATGGTGATGATGCGGTCGCGGCGGTTCTCGAGCGTGCGGGTGCCCATGATGGCCGGCACGCTGCACCCGAAGCCTATGAGGTAGGGGATAAACGACTTGCCGTGCAGCCCTATGCGGTGCATGATGCGGTCCACGATAAACGCAGCGCGTGCCATGTAACCGCTGTCCTCGAGCAACGAGATGAAGAAGAACAGGATGAGGATGTTGGGCAAGAACACCAGCACGCCGCCCACACCGGCTATTATGCCATCGACCACGAGGTCACGCAGGGTGCCCTCGGGCATGAGTGTTGCTATCCAGTTGCCAAACCATGCCACGCCCTGGTCAATCCACTCTTGCGGATAGGCGCCCACGGTGAAGGTGGTCTGGAACACGAACCACATGAGCAGGAACAGCACTGGTAGGCCCAGCCATCGGTTGGTGAGCACCACGTCGAGTGCATAGCCCAGCTTGGACTTGTCGCTCAGGGGATTGGGTGTGAGCACCTCGGCCAGCGCTCCGCGCACAAAACCATATTTGAGGTCGCTAACCACGCTCACGATGTCGTCGTTATACTCGCGCTCGATGTCGGCACGCAGTTGTGTGGCTCGGTCGATAGCGGCATGTGCCTGCTCCTCGGTGCGTCCCAGGTGCAGTTCTTGCTGTGCGTGCGAGTCGTTTTCAAGGACTTTGAGCAAGGTGTAGCGGTTGAGGCCGGGTGCCATTGCTTCGAGAGAAAGGAGTGCTTTCTCGATGGAGTCGCCATAGTTGACGTTCTTGTGCACTGTCTTGTGCTCGCTGTTGTCGATGGCATGCATCACTGCCCCAAGCACCTTGTCCACACCCTTGCCGTTGCGGGCAGTGATGGGGATGACGGTGGCTCCGAGCAGGCGGCTCAGGGCATCGATGTCGAGCGTGTCGCCGCTGCGCTCAAACTCGTCCCACATGTTGAGTGCAATCACTATGGGCACGTTCATGTCCATAATCTGCGTGGTGAGGTAGAGGTTGCGCTCCAGGTTGCCGGCATCGACGATGTTGAGAATGGCATCGGGGTGGTTGTCGCGCATGAAGGTGCGCACATACATTTCCTCGGGCGAATACTCGGTGAGGGAGTAAGTGCCTGGCAAGTCCACGAGTTCGACGTTACGGCCGTCGATGTTGAAGCTGCCGGTCTTGCTATCTACTGTCACGCCGCCATAGTTGCCCACCTTCTCCTTTGCTCCGGTGACAAAGTTGAACAGCGATGTCTTGCCGCAGTTGGGGTTGCCCACGAGGGCCACCCGCAGCACGTTGTCGGCCAGCGGATCCATTTCATCGACAAGCGTGTCGGTGGTGCCATTGTAAGGGTTATCACCGATTTCCTCGGCCAGGTCACACACCTCGACTTGTGCAGCCTCGCTGTGGCGGAGCGAGATGTGCGAGCCCAGAATCATGTACTCCACCGGGTCGCGCAAGGGGGCGTTTTTGAGCACGGTCACCTCGGCTCCTTTCACGAAGCCCATCTCCAGCAGTCGCTGGCGAAATGCTCCCGAGCCGTGCACCTTGACCACGCGCACCACAGCGCCTATTTGTTCATTATCTAGATGTCTCATTATAGTGTCTTCTTTTCAATGTGCAAAGTTAATGTATATTCATTATAAAACATATACCTATTACTAGGTATTTTTCCAAATTTCCCTCGGGTGACCCCTCGGGCACGGTGGCTTGCTTGGTTAACGAGCATGAAAAAGTACTGATTTATCACATTTATCGACTTTATCACGCTTATCACATTAATCATGTTTATCACTTTTATCACCAAATTATCAGGTTGATCACTTTTATCACTTTTTTACGCGAGTTTTGGACCAAAAAACAGGTCCAAAACAGAAGTGCCTGAAAAGTTGTGAAACAAGAAAATGTCGCAATATCACGCTACGGTGCAAAAATAAGCCGTGCTCGGCATAATCACACCATCAACCGAGAAAGTCATTTCTTGCTTTCACGCTTGTATATTTAATTGATTATTTTACAAATTCACTGTTACGCGCATGAGAGCGGCTACCTTGTTGTCGCTATTGTGGATGTAGTGAACGGCTGGCTGTAGGCTAATGTGCTCGTTCAGTTCATAGCGGCAAGTTATTTCGGTGGCCCACTCGTTGAAGTCGGCGAAACTGGCTACATCGCTGTAGATGCCCGCCTGCACTTTGTCTTTATGCCACATTGCCCCCACGCCTGCAAAGTCGCTGCACAAGGAGTTCTTGTCAAAGGCGTGTGAGTAACCTGCAATAAGACTCACACTTGGAGTGATGTGCTGCTCTGCGTAGGTCCATGCCGTTGTGCGTGCTTTGCGTCGGTCGAGATCATAAAGTTTGCCGTAGTGCATGGCTGTTCCTGCAAAATAGTCGCCATTAGAGCCGTGATACTCGCCTTGGAGCATTGTGAGCACACCGTCGCTGCCTGGGCACACGCGGAACACATTGTCGCTGCCCGAGAATCGGTGATGCCCTGTGCCGTTATACACCGAAGTTTGTACTGCCCATAGCTTTGCTTCGTGCCTGTAATGTAGTCCCATTGCCGCATCGGGGAAGGTTGCCACTGGATAGTTGCAGCTCAGGGTGGGATAGATGCCGCAGCTGGCGTTGGTGAACAAACCGGTCACGTCGCTAGTGAAGTAGTCCTCGTCAACGCGGCGTATTCCGGCAAAGATGCTATTGCTTTCGTTAATCGACCATGTGACACCTGCCACGGCAATGGCCAGAGGCATGTTGTCGGCCTCGATGTTAGAGAATCCCTGTATATCGTTGATGATGTGTTCGCAGGTTTTGACTGTACTTATTGTGGCCAGGTTCAAGGTGACAGATTTGCTCGCCTTGTGGTCAAGCGTGAGGTGCAGCAGGTTCACAAAGTTGTAGTTGCTCTGAAAGTCGGTTTGCAGTTCGCCTGTGTATTCAAGAGTGGCCGTCTGGCCTGATGCAGCGGCAATGCCGCATGCAATCGCTGTAATTAATAAGAAAGAACGATTCATAGATAAAAATGTTTTATAGATTGCAGATTGTTGTTTTCGGGGTGCAAAGTTATAGAGATAAACCAGCCCAAACAATACGCAAAAGTGTGGAATTGCGGTAGTGGTATTTGCTGCCCGCTCACTACTTGTTGCTATATCATTACCTTAAAACAATTATTTGCAAATGGTGTTATGATTTGATAATACTTATAATGTGGTATTTCCTGTTAGGGAAAAATGATGTAACTTTGCAGATGAAAAAAGTAGCAGAATATGAAAAGGATGAAACTATATGAGGCTGATGACAAGATGATAGACCTCATCAGCGACAATTACAGCATGTTGCAGGGGTTGAGTTCCTTTGGCATCCGCTTGGGTTTTGGCGACAAGACAGTCGATGAGGTGTGCAGTGAGCAAGGTGTTGACTGCTACACATTCCTTGTGGTTGTTAACTTCCTGATCAACGGTTATGCCCCCAAGGAGACCGACGAACGCATCTCGGTGAAGACGCTCGTGGGCTACCTGCAAGCTTCGCACCGTTTTTTTCTTGACTATCAGCTGCCCTCTATCCGCAAGAAGCTGGAGGAGGCACTCTCGCAGGGCGACAACATGGCTGTGCTCATACTGCGTCTCTATGACGAGTATGCTCACGACATCCAGCTCCACATGAAATATGAGGAGAAGACGCTCTTCCCCTATGTCAAAGCGTTGTTGCAGGGCGAGCAGCGGCCCAACTACAACGTGGAGATTTATTCAAAGCACCACAATGACATCACAGGCAAGTTCCACGAGCTCAAGAGCATCATTATCAAGTATCTGCCCCAGGACGGCTTGACCAACAACCAGCTCACGGCTGCCATTTACGACATTTACAGCAACGAGGAGTGGCTGAGCAATCACAGCAACGTGGAGGACGTGCTTTTCGTGCCTGCTATCCGACTGCTGGAACAGAAAGTGAAGAGCGACGACGTCTCGGCACGCATCTCCAGCATGATCAATAGCGTGGAGGGAACCGAGTCAATCTCCGACCGTGAGAAGGAAATCATCGTGTGCCTAGTCCAAGGCATGTCGAATAAAGAAATCGCTGCACAACTTTTCATCTCGGTCAACACCGTCATCACGCATCGACGCAACATCTCACGCAAACTCCAGATCCACTCTCTCGCAGGTCTCACAATCTATGCCATTGCAAATAACTTGATAGACAAGCGATGCTTTATGAAGTGAGTAATATAGCGATTTTGTGACTGAAATTTGGCAGATTTTGAGGATATGAGTAATTTTGTGCCCGAAATTTAGCAAGTAATGGCATTTATAGATAATGTATCGCGGTTGTTAAAAGCTCTGGCACGTCCTGTTAAGGCCGAGCCGGTGTTTTTCGTGTTGACAATTTTAATGATGATACAGCAGCCCATCGAGTGGCTGTGCTATGAGAACGATGATGTGTTGCTGCAAATCCTGTTCTTCCTGCAAGGCGTTGTAGTGGAAGCGGGCGTGGCATACATCGCCACAAGCATCGTTTTCCTGTGCCGCAGCAAGTGGGTGAAGGCGCTCTTGTATGCCTTCTTTTTCATGCTCATGGTGGTGACGCTATTCCTGGAGATGAATTTCAAGATGAACATCTCGCAGCAAACACTCACGGTGATGTGCGAGACTAACCCCAAGGAAACCGGCGAGTTTTTCGACACCTATTTGTTGAGCACCGATAGCCTGTGGACCTATGGCATCGACCTTGCTGCGATAGCCATCATCATCTTGTGTGAATGGAAACGCAAGGCCATAAAGCGATTGATGAAACGCTACTTGTTCAGGAGTGGCGTGTGGGACACTGTGGTGGGTTCAATCGCTGGTGCGGCAATGCTATATGCCGTCGTGTGCCAAGTGTTCCTCTTGCTCTGCGGCAACACCGAGAAGCAGTATGCATGGAGCCGTCTGTTCCCTCATGACTCCATGGACATGTATATACAGACACTGCATGGAATCAACTCTCTGCGATGCAGCGCCTATGACCAGCAACGTGCCATTGATGTGGCTCGTGAGGTGTATAAAACCCACTCGGCTGTTGCCTATGAGGATCCCCTCACTGTGATCTACATCCTGGGCGAGAGCTACAACAAGCACCACGCGTCGATTTATGGCTATACATTGCCCACAACTCCCAACATGATGAAGGAGAAGGAGGCAGGCAACCTGTATGTGTTCAACGATGTGATTTCGCATGAGAACTATACTTCTACGACCGAGAAGAACACATTCAGCCTCAATAGCATAGGCGATGGCGAGAGTTGGTTTGACTTTCCCAGTTTCGTCACCGTGTTCAAGCACAGCGGCTACGACGTGTGGATGTGGGACATGCAGCGCACTTTCATGGCAAAGCGCCTCTACACCATCACCGTTAACGATTTCCTGTATAACGACGACATGATGAGGTTGTCTTATACCAAGTGCAACGAGAAGAGTTTTGGCTATGACGGCGGGCTTGTAGATAATTTCTTCAAAGAGAAACTCACCGCAAAGCATAATCTTGTAGTGCTTCACTTCATAGGGCAGCACGTGGCCTACAAGCAGCGTTGCCCCAAGGGTTGCGCCAAGTTCAAGGCCGAGGATATCGTGCGTGACGAGCCCTATGCGGGAAACAACGTGCGCAAGGTGATTGCCGAGTATGATAACGCAATTCACTATAATGACGCTGTGATGAAGCAGATATTTGACCACTTCCGCAATGAGAACGCCGTCCTGGTTTATACCAGCGACCACGGCGAAGAAGTCTATGACTATCGAGCATACAGTGGCCGCAAGGTTTCACATTCGCCCACGTCCATGGAGATGAAATACCAGAATCAGGTACCGTTTGTGGTGTGGTGTTCCGATACTTATAAGGAGAAACACCCCGACATTGTCAGGAACATTGAGCAATCGCTCGACCGCAAGAGCATGACCGACGTGGTGGGGCACATGCTGCTTGCGCTGGGCGGGGTGAAATCGCCTTATTACAATCCCCGGCATGACATCACCAGTCCTGAATACAAGCCTAGCACACGCAAGGTCTATGGCAGAGCCGTCTATGACGACGTGATGGAAGCATCGCTGGGTAAATGATGTGTCATAGTGCGACCCCGTTGGGGGGGGGGGACGCTGTGCAGGGGTGATGTATGCCCGCAGGTCGGTGGACCTGCGGTTAACAAATGTAATGACCTCGTTGAGGTCTCAGTGTTACTTGCGATACTAGAATAATTTTATCAAAAAAATCTATTGTTGTCCGGTAAAAAAAGAAAATATTTTATCATAAAAATTTCGGCTGAATTCGGATAATTTCTTTCAGTTATTAGAGTGAGATCTGTGCGGGGAATTTTCCCGAAAAATCTATTGCAGATAAGTAACTGTGCCATGGAAAATGTAAAATTTGTCGCAAATTTTACAAAGTATATTTCAAAACACATTCTAAGAAAAAAGCGATAAACTGTTACGTAATTGGTTGAAAACAGAAAAAAACTGGTTTGTAAATCTGCAAATAGTGCAAATTTAGCAATTTTTTTAAAGTTTTTACGCAAACGCACCATGGGGTGTTTTTTCAGCATATAATTTTGCGGTGTGATTTTCAAAACGCGAATTATTTATACTTAAAAATTTGATAAGATGAAAAAGTTAATTTTATTTCTCCTATTGGTGATGGGATTACAGATGCATGCTCAGACTGAATACAATGGTTTTTATCTTGAGGAGCATGAGAACTCTAAGTTGTTATATGCTGCATATAGCTACAAAGTACTGGATAATGATATGACTGCTGTTATGATTGAGGTTAAGGTTCACACCACTGGTTGGAATCTCGGTGACTGGGACCAGCCAGGTGGTATGCTGAAGTTACGTCGTCTTTATGGTGACCAGATGACATATATGGAACCTAACGATTTAAATACAGATGGTGATGATCGAACTTATTATTTAGTTGAGCAGGATGGTCCTAATGGAGCATATCATTCATTCTGTGATATATGGGAAACTACTGATGATATGGAAACAATTAAGAATACTTTAACCAAGTATTATGTGGTTGGTACAAATAAAGGCCAAAAAGAACATTCTTGCACGATAGTGGTCGGTTGGCATGGTGGTGTTCCTACCGGTGTTAACGACCTGCAAGTGCAGGCTGTGGATGTGGATGAGACCGTCTATGACCTCATGGGCCGCAAGGTCACAGCCCCTGTGAGTGGCTCTATCTACATCAAGAACCACAAGAAATTTATCCAACGATAAAAAGTTTTTTTTAGATTACATTGCACGGGCGATGCCACACACCAGTGGTATCGCCTTTTTTCTCTCGCAGAAGGAATAGATACTATTGATGCGATAGATACTATTGATGAGTAACTATTCACCAATGGAACTCCCCGCGCGGATCTCACTGATCTCACTGATTTTTTTCATTGAAAATATATATATTGTGGATTTTTTAGACCCCAGGGAGGTCGTAACTTTGGTTAACCGCTGGTCGCAGACCTGCGGGCTGCCGGCGGGGGGTGTGAAGTGTGACAAAATTGCGGTCTTCAACCGCAGTACAGTGTATCGCGTTTACCCTGCCCTGCCTTCGCTTGCGCTCAGTTAGGACAGGGTTATGTGCAGAACTGCGTTCTGCGTGTCGGCTTCCAGCCTCTCATTACAAAATCATGTGTGAGTGAGA